>NZ_JBFTQB010000164.1:0-9004 GCF_056398785.1 Paenibacillus sp. 01T422
CGTTTTACAGAGCCGATCAAGCAATTGATACGTTATATCACACGCATTCAAGCTGGTCAGGTTCAAGTAGGCCAGATGCAGCAAGATATTGAATTGACGCGCACCGATGAAATGGGCATTCTAGCCAACCGCTTTCATGGCCTTATGCAGGATTTGAATCAAATGGTCATGCGCGAATATCGTCTGGAGCTTGCGAACAAGTCCAATCAGCTTATGGCGCTGCAAGCCCAGATTAATCCGCATTTTCTGAATAATGCGCTGCAATCTATCGGTACACTAGCCTTGCAGCATGATGCGCCCAAAGTATATGCCTTAATTGCTTCCCTTGCCAAAATGATGCATTACAGCATGAACACGAATGAATCCGTCGTCCCTCTGGGCAAAGAGCTTGACCATATCAAAGCCTATTTGGAGCTGCAAAAGCAGCGCTTCGAGCATCAATTCCAGATCGTCTATGATATTGAGGAAGATACCAAAGCCATTTCCGTGCCCAAAATGATCATTCAACCGCTTGTCGAAAACTATTTCAAACATGGTTTTAACCCAAGTGCAGCCGAGGATGGACTCTTGCGTATTCAGGCTTCAAAACGTACCGAGGAAAAATATGAATTTCTAGAACTGATTGTTGAGGATAATGGAATTGGCGTTACTGAGGAGCGTTTACGCGAGATTAGAAACAGGCTAAACACCCCTTCCACGGGCCATGAGACCTGTATTGGGCTTAGCAATGTACTAACTAGAGTGAAATTATATTTCACTGATGACGCTGCTCTTGACATTGAACATGCACAGCCCCGGGGTTTAAGAATCGTCATCCATATCCCGATGAATAAGGGAGCTAACTAATGAAAGTCTTACTTGTCGATGATGAGAAACATGTACGTGACGCTATCCGACTGCTCGTGAACTGGCAGCAGCACGGGATCGATACCATAATTGAAGCGCCGGATGGCGAATCTGCCACCGCGCTTATTGCCCAGCACCATCCTGAAATTATTATGACAGACATGATGATGCCCATCATGAACGGCGTGAAGCTGCTGGAGTGGCTGCAAACGAATGCTCCAGACGCCAAAACGATCGTCATCAGCGGTCATGATGATTTCTCATTACTGCGCCATACCTTGAAGTATGGAGGGACTGACTACATTCTGAAGCCCATTGATCCAGGTCAGCTGAATGAAGCGCTGGATAAGGCCATTCAGGCCTGGACCAAGGATGAAGAGCTTCGTCAAACCAACCGTGAGCTGAATATCGAAATGAATACGATTAAGCCCATGTATTGGGACAAGCTTCTTTCCGGCATCATCGCTGAGCCCTCCACTTATGAGAGTGCCGCTGAGCAGCTCGACAAAGAGCTTCATTTGACCCGGAACATGAATGAATGCCGCGTTGCCATTTTATCGTTAGATACGATGGAACGCAGCGTGAAAAATAAATTCAGCCAGAACATGGATCTGTTATTATTTTCGCTCATCAACATATGCAATGAATTTCTGACAACGGATGGACGCGGCTACGCTTTCCGCCACTGGCACAGCGAAACCGAAATTGTGCTGCTATTATGGAAGGATTTGCTCGGATCTGAGGCTTTTCTGGAACAAATTAATAAAGGCATGCGCACAGCCCTGCACACACGCGTTGATTTTGGAATAGGTCGCGTGCATGCTTTCCCTGCTGATGTGACCTTATCGTATCAAGAAGCGCGCAATGCACTTCGCAAGCGCAACCTTAAAGCCAGGGATTCCTGGATTCATAGCATGTTGAACCCTGCCAAATCCCCTCAAGCTGCGCTTACCTTCACCCAGTATGAGGAGAAAATTAATCTGGCTATCCGCAGCGGCAGCATTGAGCAGATTGAGGAAGCTATCCAGCAATGGATGGACACCGTCAAGCAAAGCGAGGTCATCACGCTGGAACAGCTCGATCTTTGGTGGCGGGAATACACCGTTATGAAGCGTCGCTGGGTGCAGCAGTTCTTCTCCGGCATTAGTGAGGACAAAGTCAAGGAGATGCTCTCGGATGAACCTACCAGCGTCATCGTGCCGCTCGACGAGCAGGGGATTCTATCCCTTTCGCAGTGGCAACAGGAGCTTACACGGAGCATCGTGCACATGTCCAAAATGCTGCTTGAGAATCAGCACAAGGACAAAAATGTTATTTTTGAAATCTCCGAATACCTGCAGAATCATTACCACGAGGATGTGACCTTGCAGGAGATAGCGAGCCGCTTCTTCCTAAGCCGCGAATATATCTCCCGCAAATTCAAACAGCAATTCGAGGTGAACCTCTCGGATTATTTGGGCCAGATCCGCATGAGCAAAGCGAAGGTTCTGCTGCGCAATCCGCATCTTCGGATTTCTCAAGTTGCCGAAATGGTTGGTTATCAGGATGAGAAATATTTCAGCAAAGTTTTCAAAAAATTAGAGGGAATTACCCCCAATGAATATCGAAAAACAGCGAATTCCATCTAAATTTCTGTATAAAATAGGGAATATGCTATACTAGGAGACAGAGGTGATTATCATGAGTATGCAAATCGAGACAACGACGGCGAATTCCTTCCCTCGGGCAGCAAAAGCCACAAAAGCTGGAAGAAAAACGTATGTTTACTTGTTTCTTGGTTGGGTCATGCTGATCGTAATCGGAGTGGCAGCAGCCATGCTGTATACAGAGCATTTAAGACAACAAATAGCAACCGATATCGCACAGCAAACCCAGCAGCAATTACAAGTCGTGCAGGAAGATTATCAGAAGCAAGTTACCCAATTGAAAGACAGTGTATCAACAGACATGAAGGCTCTACAAACGAAAGTGGATTCTCTGAATGAACTGCTCGCCTTCACGAAGGACAGCGCCAACAGCAAGACCGATAACAGCAACCAGCTCTACACGCAGCTTGCTGATGTGAAGAAGAAGCTCGATGAGCTGCAGAAGAACTTGGATGTGTTAAAATAATGACGACTATTCAAGGTATCAATCGCGTCTTTCTTCTTGCTTGTGCCCCCTTTGTGGGCATGTTGATTTGGCTGCTTTTCGTTACCGCGAGTATCCCCATTCATCCATGGTCAACGGCAGCCTCAGTCCCTATCTCCTTTCAGCAAGAATCGCTTACCCTTAACGACTTGCTGACGAAGGCAACGAATGATGCAGCGCAAACCAAAACGATTATTCAGCAATATTTTGCCCTGTATGAGAAGAGCACGGCGGAAGTAACTGCTGCCCTTCAGAGTGCCACAGCCCAGGTAGCTATACCCGGCATCATCTATGATGCACGGATTACTGCCAAGCTTGGTAGTCCTATTCGGCAAGCCTCGTCTGGCAATATCGACTTGAAATTGTTTGCTTTGAATGAAAATAACTACAAAGGTTATGCTCTTAAAGTAAACCTCAAAAGTGATAAAGCCATTAAGCTTGTTCTGGGCAAGGACAAAATGGGCTCCAGCGAGACCACCTTGGAGGCTGTGTCCCGCTACGGCGCGATTGCGGGCGTGAATGCAGGAGGCTTTGCCGATGACAGCAAAGGCAAGCGCTACCCGCTCGATACGACGGTCATGAACGGCAAGTACTTAAACGGCTTTTTCCCGACGAATAATGATACAACCTTCATCGGTTTGAATAAAGACCGCAAGCTCATTGGCGGCAAGTTCAGCTCCCAAGCTGATCTGGACAAGCTTAATCCGCTGATGGGTTCGACCTTCGTTCCGACGTTACTCAAGAACGGAGCCAAAACGACCATCCCTTATCAGTGGCAGAGCTCGCCGGCGCGTGCAGCCAGAACCGTGATGGCCAATTACCGAAACGACCAGCTGTTGTTTATCGTAACAGATGGTTATGATGAGAGCGGCAACTCGGGGGCAACGCTAGCTGAGCTGCAGGACAAGATGCAGCAGTTAGGGATTGTTGACGCCTATAACCTTGATGGAGGCGGGTCAACTACGCTAGTTATGGGTGGAAGTGTCATTAACCGCCCGTCCGATGGCAAGCTTCGACCGCTTGCTACGAACTTTTTATTTTTCAAGTGACCGAAATTATTCACACTTTATTCGTTTCTTTTTTTAGGATGGTTGGGTATAATAAGCCTTAACTATATGCTTTTACGTTCTTTAACCTATAGGGGGTGCAGCAATGTTTGGCTTATCAGCAACATTTTGGCTCGTTAATTCCGTTTTCGTACTATTTCTCGTCGCTATGTTGACGGCTTCCTATAACGAGGACAAAACTAAGGGCCTGTAAGTTTTCCAAAGACCATCGGAATGTTTCATTCTGGCGGTCTTTTTACGTTCGGCTGACATGGAGCGCGGCGTAACTCTGGAGAAAGCTCGGAGAATGCTCGGTGAAACCCGAATTACGCCCGGAGCGAGTCCGGAGAAATGCCCGAAGGGAACTACGGTCCTCTATTTCCTTGAAAACCGGCATTCCTCCCCGCCGAAGAGAACTACGATCCTCTATTTGGCCAAGTAGAACTCCTCACCGACCATTTCAAAGCAAATAAGACCCCATAGTTCCGCAAAAGGCGTGCAATCAGCTCTTTTCTCACATATAGCGCACCATAGTTCCCCTAAAACAAGCGCAAACAAAAAAAGCACCTCTTTCCTCTAAGGAAAGACGATGCTTTTTCACTTTTATGCTCTTACTTTAAGTACATTCATTTCTGTTACACAAGCACCGCATATGTAACGTTCTTTGAATTCACTCACACTCTCCATACTGCCGCAAAATACGCATTTCGGGCGGTATCTCTCCAAAATGATATGATCACCCTGTACCAAAATCTCGACAGGATCTCCTTCATTCATCTGATATCGTTTACGTAACGATTTAGGCAGAACAATACGTCCCAATTGATCGACTTTACGAACGACTCCGGCTGGTTTCATCATAGGACTTCACCTCTCTTCCGCTCTCATTTTCTATGCTCAGCGTGTTGGCTTAGCACATCTATACGGACTGATAGGGAATACTATTCGCCATTGGTCAAGAAACTCCTTCTAATTAAAAGCCGAAATTTCTTTTATTGTCAATTTTGTCGACACAGACCTAAATTATGCCTTTGTATGCGTTCATTCAAGCACCTAGTCAAGCCCTTCGAAGCCCGTCTGCCGCAATCCCTCATAAAGCATGATCGCTGCGGAATTAGATAAATTGAGCGATCGAACGTTATCCGACATCGGAAGTCGAAGCAATGTTTCGGGATGCTGACGCAGAAGTTCTTCTGGAAGACCTTTCGTCTCTTTACCAAAAACAAAAAAGTCGCCATCCTGAAATGTAAATTCTGTGTAACGCTTCTTCGCCTTCGTCGTTGCAAAAAAGAAACGATGCTCTTTATACATCTCCAGCACCTCGTCAAACGAATCGTGATACTCGAGTTTAACGGAGTGCCAATAGTCCAAGCCTGCGCGCTTCAGCGTTTTGTCATCGGTCTGGAAGCCCAGCGGTCTAACCAAATGGAGATGCGTGCCTGTTGCCGCGCATGTTCTTGATATGTTTCCTGTATTTGCAGGAATTTCGGGTTCTACTAGTACAATATGAAAAGCCATCTCTGTCAAATTCACCTCATCTTCTATCCTATTATATGCGTCCAAAGAATGCAATTTTACACTGGGTTAACTTTATCTTAATATGTCGATGATAGAGCTCCYGCATAATAGAGTTATCCTTCTCGATAAAAGGAGTCAACCTAATGCTAAAGAAAAAGATCCTCGTTGTCGATGACGAACCTTCAATCTCAATGCTTATAGAGTTCAACCTGAAGCTAGTGGGCTTCGAAGTATATTGCGTATTCGACGGTGAAGCTGTATTTGATGCGATTCAAACTTTTCGACCTGACCTCATTGTTCTAGACCTTATGCTGCCGAAAATGGACGGCTTTCAAGTATGCCGTAAGCTGAGAAACCAGAATAACCTCGTTCCGATTATTATGCTTACAGCCATGCAGGACCTTACGGACAAAATTGCGGGGCTGGATAACGGGGCCGACGATTACATGACGAAGCCGTTTTCGCCGCAAGAACTCATTTCCCGTATTCATGCTATTCATCGTCGTATTCAAACTCTGCCGTCTGCTTCAGAAAACACGCCTATTACAATTGGCCAGATCTCGATTAAAGCTGACCAACGGGAAGTTACGATGAACGGCGCACCGATCGAACTTACACCAAAAGAATTTGAACTGCTGCTATTCTTATGCAAACACCGTGGCAAAGTCCTAAGCAGACAACAGCTGCTTCATGGCGTCTGGGATTATCACTTCCTTGGTGATACCCGAATTGTTGATGTCCATATCTCGCATTTGCGCGATAAAATCGAACAAAATGCCCGCAATCCGGAGTATATCATGACAATTCGCAATGTTGGTTACAAGCTGACAGAGCCTGTCGTGAAGGAATCTCTAGCTTAAAAAATGACAAAATCGCCGCCCACTCAAGGAAGCAGTGGCGGCGATTGTTATTTTTATATTCCGTTCATTAATTCTCTGGCACCTTCATAGCTTCGATTAGCATGCGGAAAAGCTGCAAGTCCTCTTTGGCATCCTCCGGCGTTGTTTTCGGCGTCAGATCGTTCACGACCACATCGTAAAAATATTCAAATTGACAGGTGTACGCATCTTTAAATGTAGGCCTAATCGCTGTTTCGTTATATGCTTCTCCGTTTGTTTCATTCACCTGCAGCGTTGTAGGAAGATGGCGCATGTACGGCGTATTGTACTGAACCTTCAACGATTTGTCGTTGCCGTATACTTCAATGTGCGCATCAAACCGTCGTATATTGTCAATCCCCGTTTCATAGGTAACATGAAATCCGTCATATTCCAAAATCGCGCTCATAAATCTGCCGTTATTCCATTGCCTTGCAGAAACAACCCTTTTGGGGAATCCGATCACTTCCCGCATCGCGGATAAATCATGGCTGCCTAGCCCACAGAGCAAACGATACGCTGAGCGCAAGTCCTCAGGAGCTTCGCCAATGGCATCTTTCACCAGTTTCGCCGCCCGATTGGTACGGTCTGTTTTGGCATGTTCCTCGATATCATCGAAACGGTGGACCTTGCTGGATTGGTCGATAAATAAGTGATTTCCCCCAATAATATCGCGGACCCTCACGTAGTTAATTTTATCCAGCTTCTTCACTTCTTCAACCATTTGTACAAATGCCGGGGCATACCTTCTCATGTAACCTACCATGACCTTGACACCCATTTCATCCCGGACACGGATGATGTCGTCAGCTTCCTGCAAGGTTAGGCACATCGGCTTTTCGATTAGCACATGCTTTCTGTTCTTGAGAGCAGCGATCACACAATCGGCATGATATTCATCACTATTGCAGATGAGAACGGCATCCAGCTCTGGAAGACTCGCCATTTCGGCAGCATCTACATAACGGTTTGGCACGTGATACCTGTTCCCGATAACCTCCAGGAGCTTAGGTGAAATGTCGCATATTGCAGTGATTTCATACCTCTTTGATAACGCTTCCAATACGGGAAAATGGATGATCTGGGCGACCTCGCCAAGACCAATAATGCCTAATTTTAACCTGGACATGAAAATTCCCCCTTATAGACGACCAGCATTTGTTTCCGGGCCGCTAGCAAATGCAGTAATGAACGCAGGTAGTATCTCTTCCCATATTTACGCGGGCAAGGACAACTTCATACGTGTTTCGCCTAAACCGAACAAGAATAAACGATTACGTCCTCCTCATAGGGTGAGCGCGTACACCTTTGAGGAACTACAAGCCGCTATTCAAGCAAATTCAGCCCGTTTCCGCATTCAATCGGAACTACAGGACCTAATTTGACCGCCTAATCCCGTTTTCTTTCAGGAAACGGACAAATAGTGGACCACAGTTCCCCCTACGCGCGAAATAGAACCTATTTCGATGAAATAGCGCCCTCTAGTTCCCTTCGCTGCTCATCACAATGAAATTAGGGGTAAGCTTCGCTTCCTCAAAATACATATACATTTTTATATGTAAAAAAAGGCACCCAAAGGGCACCCTTTTCAACAACTTAAAAAACAAAATCATCATCCGTCAAAGCTTCAACATGAATCGTACGCACATACCCATTCCCTTTTTTAGAGAAAAAGTCATGCTGCTTCGTCTTCGTGCTCAACCCGTTCAAAACAATCGGATTGATTTCCTCTTCCGGAAACAACGGTTCTACCCCTAAGTTCATGAACGCTTTGTTCGCGTTGTAACGCAGGAATGCTTTCACATCTTCTGCCAGACCTAAAGGCCCATACAGGCTATCCGTATAGCCTTCCTCATTAGCATGAAGCTCCTTCAGCAGCGCAGACAATGTCTCGTAGGCCTCATCCTGGTCAGCAGGGCTAAGCTCTGCATAAACTTCCTGAGCCAATACACCGATGTACAGACCGTGAATACTCTCATCACGCAAAATCAAATCAATGATTTCGCCGCTGCTTGTCATTTTACCCTGTCCGGCCAAATAAAGCGGGTAATAGAAGCCACTGTAGAACAGGTAGCTCTCCAGCAGAACCGACGATGCCATCGCTAAGTACAGCTCTTTGTTCGTCGTAATATTCTCATAATAATGAGAAATTTTATTCGCTTTGAACTGCAGATAAGGATTGCGCTCTACCCATGCGAATAGCTCATTGATCTCTTCCGTCGTAGACAGTGTTGTGAAAATAGAGCTGTAAGACTTCGCATGAATTTGCTCCATCATGCCCATGAAGCTTAGCACCGCTTTGCGCTGCAGCCCGTCGACATGCTCAAGAATCTTCGGCATGCCAACGCCGCCTTGCATCGTATCAAGCAGCGTAAGGCCGCCAAGCACCTTCATGTAGAGCTCACGCTCAGTCCCGCTCAGCGTGATCCAGGACATTTTATCGTCAGACAACGGAATTTCCTCGTCCGTCCAGAACTGCATAATGTTCTGATTCCAGAATGTTATCGTGAAATCATCATCCGGTCGGTTCCAGTTCACCACTTTTTTGACGATTGGCTGATTAATGCTAGTTGCAGTACTCATCTA
>NZ_JBFTQB010000165.1:0-12076 GCF_056398785.1 Paenibacillus sp. 01T422
GACACAACTGTTACTACATGCTGCTCCCCATACACCGGAGGATTCTTCCGCGCTGCTTTTCCAAGTTCTTCACGCGTTCCGTGGCCTTCACCGTACAATACGGGGTTCGGCTCCCTCTTGTCCCTTTCGGGTTCGATATGTCGATGCGGCAGGATTCACTTTATGTTACAGCCTGCAGTTTTGCTTCACCCCAGTTGGGGGTTTTCACAGGGCTTCATCCTTAGGATCTCGCCACCAGATGCCTGCTAGCTACGAGGCGGCTTGGTCCCTACCTCGGTTGGACTTTCACCAACTAGTTGTGCCTAGCTTTGCTAGGCGCACCATTGAACTATCGTTTCCGTTAGCTTAATTCCAAAATCTTGTGGGCAGAGGGGTAATAGCCCCAATGCTTGAATATGTTGTTATCTGATGGATTTGCCTACTATGAAACACTAATCTCTCTTGTACCTAATTTCTTAAATGCAGAGTAACCCTGATCGGACTTAATAAAACTTAATATATTATCGGCACATTCGGATGGACTCAACTTTTCCGTATTTACTTCAAGATCATATTCATTATAGGAATATACTCTGTCGAACTGGGAATGTGCTAGTCCAATTAATCGATCTCCCCTGCTCTGCTCTCTTCTTGTGAGTTCTTCTTTCGAGCATAGTACGCCTACAAATAATATAGGATGATCAACAAGTGAATCATAGAAATCATTAAAGTACTTGTCATTTGCGATTATGGTATCTACTATTACATTAAAACCCAGTTCTGATAACAATTTAATTGTCGAATGGTACACTGAGCATATGGAATGATCAACTATTTGTGAGACAACTTGGTGATCTATTCCTCTTGGAGGTTCATCTGGAAATTTATTATTAACAAAATCATTGTAATTATTAAAAAAATCATCAATTGATAAATGATAAAAAGGAATTTCTTTCTGATTTATCATTTCAGTCGATATGGAGGTCTTTCCAGAACTTGACGTTCCGTTCAAAAACACAATGAGTCCTTGCTTCACATGAATCACCCTTATCTATAAGATTTGCGTTTCATTCGGACAACCTTTCAACAAATTTCATAAATTATCCAACTGATAAAATATTCGAGGAACGATTCAACTATCCTGCCCAATCGCTTAATGACAAAAAGAGCAGCTGCCGCCGGGCAAACTGCTCCATGATGGGTTGAACTAACGTTCTCCGTTAACGTCTCTTTTCCATCTCGATTTGATACTTTTTACTGGTCCGAAAACAAATAAAAGAAAAAACTAAACTTATAATAAATGATATTACAGAAAGAAAGTAATCCCCATGAATTAAATTGAAAATCAGACCATACAAGCTTCCTGCTGCAAAGATAAAAGCAAATATAAGAAAAGAGAACTTTTGTAATTTGAAATAATATTGAATTGGCTTATTCAAGTAACATTGCACCCTAACATTTTTTTTATTTTGTAAATATTAAGTTCTACTAAGTTCTTCAACTATCCTCCCGTTAACGTAACGAGGCTGCCTATTTGCGGCAGCCTCTACTTATTGTTTATTAAGCTCTCGTTTTCCGTTTGTTTAATATCATTTCTATTAACGGTAGGAAAATGCTTCTAAAGCTACCCCTGTTGTAGCATCCACAACTACATTTCTCTTTGTGTGCCTTTTACAAAATATTCAATTTTATGATATATACGTAAATTCCACATTATGGTAATCTATTAGTTGGGCGCCCACCATATTTTTCCATTATTAAGGAGGTTCGTTTATGAAAAAGCTAGTACTTGCCCTACTTACAATTGCAATCTGTTTAACACCATTATTTTCGTATAGCCAAAACACTAATGCAGCTACAGAATCCCCAAAAGTAAATGATTTAACTTTATTGCGACAGGCAAAAGATAATGTAAATATAACAATTTTGAAAGAGCGAGGTCTAAGTGATTCTACCATTCAAGAATTGGGAGATAATATTGATGTTGTCGCTTCCCTCGTAAAACCGCAAATCAGTGTAACAACGCAGAGCCAATCTACTTCTACAGTACTTACAGACAGTCAATTAAAGAACCTTATTGATGGACTAAAATTATCTAAAACAAATCTTGATTCTGGGGAAACTTACAATGTAGAAAATGGCTATGTGAAAATGAACGACAAAATAGTCCCTGTCCCTCATTCCCTTTCAGAGCAAGAAAAAGAACAATTAAAAGTTCTTCAAACACAGGATAAAACACAAAAATCAGTTCCTAGTTTGAAGTTGGATGCGTCAAATTTAAAATCTACATTGGAAGCATCCTCTATCCCGAACAATCAATATACTCAAGACACTTTAACAGGTGCTCACCGAGTTACTACATCAGGTTATAGTTACATAAAAGGAACAGGTTGGTACCAACTCCCTACAGTAGGGATTAATACAAACTCCTATTATGCAGATGCTGCATATGGAATGGGTAACATTTTTAATGATTCTTATTCTGTTGGAGCTGATTTAGGTGTATACACAAACGACTCAATTGGGCGTTACTGGCGTACCGCAATTAATATGGGGCTTCCAGGTTGGGCCACGTGTTCTGAAACTAAATTTAATAATGGAGAATGTGGATGGAGGTCTGGTACGGTCACTATTGATCGCTTTGCACATCCAAAACTTTATATCATTTGGGGTGCAGTGAACCCTGCAGATTATAATGGCAATACTGTTGTAATTCAAGTATACGATGGTGATACATATCAATTCTTGACATCGATGGGATGGTACGCACCCAATCGTGGCTTTAATTATGATGGCACCGGTGGAAATGTTTATTTGAAATATGAACATGCTCTTGCCTGCACAAACCAATACAATTTAGGAGTCAAAGTCAAGACTTGTGATTTGGCGAATGGATCGTATATGCTTAATTCCAAATGGGGTGGTGTTAATATTTATAGCCCTAATGCATCATCACCTTGGTATAGCAGTTACTCAAAATGGTACCCGGAAATTGGGGATACTCCTTCAGAAAAACGTACAATTCAATTACTGTCTGAAACACGTGATACAGATAGCGCTGTAAACATTAATTTCAACTTGCAATAATAAATCTTATCGTTCACTGGGGGAAAGTGTTCAACACTTTTCCCCTTTCTTTGTTAAATAAGTGAAACAAATGAATCTTTTTGTGCGTCATATAGATATCGAGCCCTTAAGGCGCTCATAACTGGTAAAGGAGAGGCTAACGAATATGAAAAAACTAATTGCAGGGATACTCATTGGTTCGTGTTTCACTTCAGCTGGCGTCGTCTTGGCTTCCGATAAAATCGAAGCTTTGCTCTTCCATGTTTCTTATTCTGTGAATAATCAAGAAAAGGCCCTAGATGATGGTTATGTAACGCTTAACTATAACGGTCATGCGTATGTTCCAATTCGGTTCGTTGCTGAAAGCATCGGGGCAGGCGTCGCTTATGATGATGCTTCTAAACAAATCATTATAAAAGATGAAAATACTTTATATAATGATCCTCGCCCAATTGCTAAAGATCTTGTGAAAGTAAGTAATGTAATTACCATCAAAGAAGGCGACAAGACGAGGGTTTCCGGAATTGTTGAAACTTCTTTGGATGCTCAAGTTGGTGCAAATCTTTCTTTTGTAGATGCAAGTGGCACGGAACTGGGATTTGCTGTAATTAATGGGCATTATTCAGCTGGCAAACATGCGTTTGAGTTAATTAGTAGTGGAGACTTAACTTCTTATTCTTCAATTAAGGTAAATGTAGGTTACTTTAACCGAGTTCTAAACTAATTCTATATGTCTACTACGATGTCGACATGATGTAACGTAAATTCCCTATAATGCTTAACGAAGAGCTGCCTGCCGATTGGCAGCTCTTCGAAGTTAAACTATCGGTAACAATAGGTAAGCATTTGAAGTGATCTCCAGCTTTTCCCCTGTCCCACACGGAGCGTGCCAGTTTCCCCGCACTCCGCGTTCCCTCTAACTAAATGTACTAAATCATAAGTTCCTCGTTACTCATTGTTTTGGGATATGTTAAACTGGTTCTAAAACATATTTTTCACGGTAGTTGTTGATCTTGTTCATCATCAATTCCGTGAGTTCCAGTCTTTTCTTGAGTACGTCAATCGTCTCTTTTTGTGTTTGAAGGATAAGTCGCCCGATCTCTTTTTGGAGGATGCGCAAATTGCTAAACTTGTCGGTTCCCCCTAGGTGCAACGGGATGTAGTGGTGGCAGTGAACATCGGATGCGAAAAGATACATACCTGTAATCTCGCATTTACCCATCTTCATGCTATACCGACTGATCCGATTATCCATATATTCAATACTCTGATTCGGGATGCTAGATTTCGTTAGTAAGTAAATTTCCTGACGTAAATCTGGTCGAAGCTTTTTGTGTATTTGTTCTCTGCCTGTTGTCGTAAAGAGCGAAAGCCCTGTACTGAAGCCCATCGTATTCTTTGTTTTCACATTCGCAAGAGGGTATAAATAGACATCTGCTACTTTAAAAGTCCTGTAACCCAAGCTGTAAAATTTACTGTATGTTGGTGGTGGGTTTGCAGGATGCTCGTATTTCCCGATTTGTTTGAGACGATTGTACATGAAAGCTCGCAGATCATAAGCAAGACGTGAGAACGCAACACTAACATGTGTCGCCCGATTGAAATAATTATGAATTCCTAAAACAAAGCTGTTGAACCGTGCAGCGGTTAGAGCTGTTGGCGAAGACCTCATTCTGAGTATATGCTTCTTAGCCTCGCTACTGATTTTCCATTTTTCACTCGCTTTAATCCCCGTATGAGCAACTCTTTTCTGTGCCTTTTTGTTCGCTCGGATTGTAAACCCAAGGAATTCTGACTCTCGTTTTCTCAGATTAATGATTTGCGATTTCTCTGGAGATACGTCGAGTTTCAGACGGTCTTTGAGATACAGAATTACCGCATGATACCATCTCTGGGCTGATCTCCAATCTCTGCAAATGATCTTGAAGTCATCGGCGTAACGCACCAGATAGCCTTCTTTCAGACTTGAGCGTATTTTCGCAGCCCTTTCGCCAGTTCTTGATTTGAAAGGTTTCTTCAGAGGGAAGAGTTCCCATTGACCTGCCACCCAGTGATCGAGGTCATTCAGCACAATGTTCGAAAGAAGTGTTGACAGCAAGCCTCCTTGAGGTACGCCCTTTGAAGGTATTCCTTCTCCCACGATTTCAGCCTTTAGCATTTTAGAGATACAGGCTAGAACCTTTCGATCTTGAATTCCCATGTTCCAAAGTTGCTTCACGAGCAAGGTATGGTTGACGTTGTCGAAGAAACCCAAAATGTCGATGTCCACCACAAAATGCATCGATGCCTGATTGATAAGAAATTGAACTCTTGCCATGGCATGATGTGTCGATCTAAGAGGTCTGAAACCATAGCTATGATTGTAAAAATGAGCTTCAGCTATGGGCTCAAGGACTTGCTTGAAGCACTGTTGAATGATGCGGTCGAGGATGCAAGGAATGCCAAGCGGTCTCATTTTACCGTTATCTTTCTCGATAAGTTTCCGTCTGACTTTCTTGGGGTGGTAGTTTTGAAGTCTGTTTTGGATTTCACTCACTAATTCATGTTCGGGTCGTAGTTCGATGTCTTTAATGGTTTGACCATCTGTTCCTGGTGTCTTTGATCCTTTGTTGGACTTCATCGTACGGTAAGCCAGCAATATATTTTCTCTGGATGTGACCATCTCATAAAGGTGAGAAAAGCTTTCTTTATTCGCCGCTTTTGCGTACAAATCCGTAAACAATTCTGTCATGCCGTAATACTCCCAATTTCGTAAAGCTTGCACTGTGGCACCCCTCCTTGACGAAGTGATGTCCCCACATTCCTACCTGATCGGTGCAATTCACGTATGGAAAATGATCGTTCTTTTCAATTAGACTTGGGGCTGTTCCTCCACCTCGATTACAGAGGTTTCATCAGTCGTGCCCCTGCCCTCACAAGGATRAATCCATTTCGGCGAGTGCCTTATTGCAACCGTTTTGGGTAACAGCCCTTCTTGCAGCGTCCCTTGCCTTCCAAGTCCCTTACAGCCTAGCTATTCCTTCTGGACTTAGGTGCTTCCTCTAAGCCTGCGAGACCAATGCCACCGTAGTTTGGCATAGCGTATTTCATAGGAGAAAGTTTTACTTTACGCCTCTCACCCCATCGTTTGATGGTACATACGTTTCCGCATGCTCTAACTTTAGACCTGTACATTCGGAAGTTCGTCAGTTCGCTTCTGTGCGAACATTCTCACCATATCCAGTTTTTCAGCCACGCGGCATATCCGTTGGCATACCTTTTTTTTTTTTCTTTTTTCTCAAAATGGCTCTAGCCTTCGTTCTGCCGAATCTACCTGTACTTCACACCTCATGTTCTGTTAAACATGACGCGCGCAGGAGTATTGGCGGGATGGTTTCAAGATACGTGGTTCCGTCATTCCCATCCTCGGTTGTAAAGTTAAGATTACTTCATCTAATCTCCTGCTTTTCGCACTGTTTGGTGCTTATAGCAGAACTTGTCATACTTATCCGTTAGTTTAACTCTCTAGGTTTTTCTTTAATAGCTTAAAGGCGTTTAAAGGATGGTTTTCCTGCAAATGATGTTTAATTTTTCGAGCACATTCTTCAATGCTGTTGAGCTCAGTATTTATTTCTAAGTCATAAATGCCATGTGTATGAACTCGATTATATTGATAATTAGCAGTACCTATTTTACGATTACCTCTTTCTTGTTCTCTTCGTTGGAGTTCCTCAATTGAACAGTACAATGAAACAAACAATACTTTGAAATCGGCTAATATTGAAACACATTCCTCTAACCACTTTCTTTCTTGTAACACATGATCAACAATTATATTATTTCCTGATGCAACAAATGCTGGAAGTGCATTATGCATTCCTGATATTACTTTTAACATGGCGTCTTTTGCATTAGCTACCTTACTTCCATTTGTGAGATAATCTGATGGAAGCATGTTTAAAAACTGATCAACTGACATGTGTAAGTACGGCTCTTCAAGATTTCGTTGTAATTCTAAAGCAATACTGGTTTTTCCAGAACTCGAAGTACCGTTTAAAAAAATAATTGTCCCTGGCATGCTAATACACCCCTTCAACTCACCTATGGATATTATACATAAAATTCCAAATGTTATCTCCCTTTTGTATTACTTCAATTACACACCCCGCATAACTGCCCGTTACTTTAAAGAAAACAGGGAGCAGCTGCCGCGGCAATCTACTCCCTGTTTATTATGCTATCGTACTATGTTAGCTTAACTTATTTTGATAGCAAACCACACCGTCCAAGAGTCTTTTTCAATTATCGGAAGTTGTGTTCCATCAATTTTACTTTCAATATACAATATTAGCTGATTAAGTTCATTATCCGTTAACTCGTGCAAAATTGAACGACCTGTTCTTTCTTGAAGGTCTTGATGTAAAGATTCAACATCATTGTATTTCCRTCTAGTTTCCCATATCTGATTTTCACTAAGTAGTCTAAATCCATTAGATTCGAGTGCATTTCTCACATTATTAGATTCATGTCGGCGATTAATTTCATTATGAACCAATCTAGGATATTTCTCAAAAAAATAACCTCTAAGATGGCTCTCGTCTCCTTGCATTAAGCAATCCTTAGCTGTCCTATCTTGAACTATTAAAATACCGTTATTTTTCAAAATACGATTTGCTTCTTTAAAACACCTATTCAAATCAACTAGATGGTGAATTAAAGCTCTCTGTAAAATAATATCGTATCCACCCTCACGAAGTTTGGTATCATAAGCATCTCCTTGAACAAACATAACGTTTTTGCAATCCATACAGTTCTGTGAAGCACCTTTTAACATCTCTTCAGAAAAATCTACGCCCGTCACCTGTGATGCACCCATACTTAAAAAGGATTTTGTATAAATGCCTCCGCCGCAACCGATATCAACAACTTGACTACCAATAACATCAACATTTTTTTCGATAAGAGAAATCCAGGATTCATCGGCAACTCTTGTTGTATAGGTCATTCTGTTTTTGTCTTCGTGGAAGTTAATAGGCATTTAAACCACTCCCTAAAGTTTCATTTAGTGAAACTTAGTTTCAAAATAATTCACCTTCATTCTACCACATAGTTCCAAACAAACCAACGGTCTTTTCAACTATCCTGCCCGTTAATGACACCGCCTGATTGAATTTCGAGGCGACCTCATTATTTGTTTTCTGTGCTATCGTTCTTGCGTTAGACTAAATTATAGAATTCTATTCTTCGAATAGCTCTTAAAATTAAAATAACAGCGAGTATTACATATGCATATCCCATTTTTAAATATAGTTTAGTGATGTCTTCCGGTGTGCCTGGTTTATCGAAAAAAACAAAGAAGCCTATATATATTACGTATCCAATTGAGCAGAATGTAATGATATTCGCAATTAATTTATAGAGTTTCTTCGACATGTAGTCACCTCCAGAATTAGAAGAAAAACATCCCTCTACTGTTAAGTACTCAGTCCATCCTGATAATACCATATATTGGAACTATCCTGCCCGTTACTTGAATGAAAACAGGGAACAGCTGCCGGCCGTGACGATCTGCTCCCTGATTGTTCAACTATAGTTTCAAGCTAGTTTAGTGGGCTTATGCGAACGCCGAAATCAGCTTCTTTAATCTAGCGCGCTCATTAATGAGCGTGCTTTTATTCTATAATGATTCGGCGTCATCCCATGACGTTTCTTAAAAAGCTGACAAAAGTAAGAAACATTTGTCAACCCGATCTCTTGGATAAGATCCTGAAGCGGATAATCTGTTGACTCAAGCAGCCGGCAGGCTTCCTGCATCCGCCGTGAGATGATATATTCGGAAATACTCGTTCCCGTCGCTTCTTTAAACAGATGTGACAAATGTGCTGGGGAGAGGTGCACCTCATCCGCAAGTCGTTCTAGCTGAAATGGTTCCTGATAATGCTGTTCAATCCACTCCATCATTAGTTCTGCATGGTGCAATAGAATTGCATCAAAGCAGGAAAATGTGCTAGCTGTTTCTCAAAATACGTAGGTTCAAATAGAAGTTTGGAACGGGTATAGGTCTCACCAGATTGTAAATCGAAGTGAACGCGATGTTGTTGAAAGGGCTGGAAAATCATCAGCATTCCCGGTTTGATCGGATATATACGAGAGCCAATGATGGCTTTTCCTTGCCCCTGATGAACATAAATCAATTCTAGTCCCTGATGAGAATGATAGGAATTCCAAGCGGAATCAGCCGATTCGGCAAAAAAGCTTACCAAACAAGGCTCTCTGTCCAAGTAGAAATGCTGAACGTGTTTCATTACTCTCCACCTCCGCAATATAACAACATAATAGCACAGGTTAAAAACAACATAATAGACACCAACCTACTATAATTGGTCTCATACTAGTGAGGAGGCGTTATCATTATGAATACACAGCTTAACTTTGGGCAGAGTGCTGCAGGCAGGTTGGGACATTCCATTCACGCGATCATTGAAACTATATCCAACCGCTACATTGGGGAACATCCCGCTATCCCTTTTACATTTCGTTCTATCCCCTCCGACGGCTTTAAGCAGCTAGAGGATGGTCGCTACGATTTGAACTTGGYAGACCGCTATCCCTCGGCTCAGCATGGACA
The DNA here is from genome assembly GCF_056398785.1 of Paenibacillus sp. 01T422. Taxonomy (NCBI): domain Bacteria; kingdom Bacillati; phylum Bacillota; class Bacilli; order Caryophanales; family Paenibacillaceae; genus Paenibacillus; species Paenibacillus sp. 01T422. Next base: position 9,653 of record NZ_JBFTQB010000165.1, read on the forward strand.
ATACGGCTACATCCTTGGTTTGATTTGGAGTGAAAGCGAACAGCTTGCTGAATCCGCAATCAACTGTTACGGCCCCACACAAATACACTTAAATGGAAGACAAGTATATAAATCAGACATTGCAGATGAAGTCAATTACGCTAACAAGCTGATAATCTCCATTCAATTGTCGAGAGGCTGGAACACCATCTTCGTGAAACTCCAGAAAACAGCCTCCGGATTTGGCTGTCTATTCGGCTCAAATCGTAGCAAGTGGCTACCCTTCGACGTAATGGCTCCGTTCGCCGACCGAGCTGGTCAAGCAGGCTGGGTCTATACCGGTGCTTACGACAGCGATATTTTCGCAAATCATCCTGTACCAGACTGCATGGTACCCGAAGCTGCGACAAGCCTGTCATGGATGCCTCGCTTGCATTGGGATCAACAAGAGCTGCAAAATGGCATGTTTACACGTCTATTTGGCAAAGAAGAAGGAAGCTGCGCCTTCGCCTGGACTCGATTCAGTTCCCCCAGCAGAGACACGGTCACACTCATCGGACAACTTTCCGGTGCAGGACGCATTTGGGTCAATAACGAGCTTGTTCATGAACAATCAGCCGGCGGTTCATTTGAATGCGAGGTGTCTTCTTCTTCTTCTATGCCGCAAGATTTGCTCATTGAAAGCATCTCAAGCACTTCTGAATGGGGATTCGAACTGTCAGCGAAGTCTGATTCTGCCATTGCTTTTCAATCTCCTGCAATGGTCAAGGGCTGTAACGATCCTTGGTTGTTGCTAGGCGCGCTATCGGCAAGTCACGCTCTCAAACCAACTGAAATTTGTTCGCTGTCTTCGGTTTTCCAAGGAACTTCCGAGTCCGTCTATTGGACAGTCAATCAACCGAATCGGCGTATCCGGCCATACTCAGAAAATAAACTTTTTGGCAAATGGAACTATCCATTGGGCGTCACGCTTTACGGTATGCTGCAAGCAGGTCGACTCCTGGGCCGACCTGACATCATCCAATATGTGAAGCAGCATGTAACTGCTTGTACCCGATTTTACGCCTATTCCCTTTGGGATGCGGAGACATATGGGTTTCCAGCCCTTAACCAACAGTTGGTTGAATTAAATATGCTGGATGACTGCGGATCCTTCGGCTCCGTGATGCTGGAAGTTTCCTCTGACACAAGCGACCCTTCGATCCGCGAGGTGGCAGATGTCATCGCCGATTATATGCTGAACAAGCAAGAGAGGAAAAGTGACGGGGTTTATTACCGAGCACGACAAGGCTTCTTCTATGAGAATACTTTGTGGGCAGACGATCTCTATATGAGTACGCCTTTCTTGATTCGCTATTACAAAATGACCGGAAATCGCGCCTGTCTCGACGAGGCTGCCCGCCAATTTCTTTTATTTAAAAAATACTTGTATTTGCCTGAAGTGAACTTGATGTCCCATGTGTACGACTTTAAATACAACACGGCGACAGGTATTCCGTGGGGACGCGGCAACGGTTGGCCGCTCTTTTCGCTATCGGAGTTACTTGAAGTGCTCCCTGTTGATCATCAAGATTATACAGCGTTGATGACATTTTTTATAGAGTTTTGCGATGGTGTGCGCACTCATCAAGGCAGCGAAGGGTTATGGCATCAAGTACTAACAGATGCTGACTCCTACGAGGAAACCTCTTGCACCGCCATGTTCACCTATGCCTTCGCGCGGGGTATTCAATTCGGTTGGCTTCCTGAAACGGCCAAATACCAAACAGCGATCCATCGCGCCTGGCAAGGTCTATCAACGAAATCGATTGACAGTAACGGCAATATCTACGGCGTATGTCGAGGCTCACGTTATTCCTTCACCCCGGAATACTACAAGTTCGATTTAACAACTAGCATCAATGATACACATGGGATCGGAATTGTCCTACTTGYCGGTATTCAAGTGCTGAAGGCTTCCCAACCGGTAAGTGGAGGTGTCCATAAATAACTATTCAGAATAGAATCGCGTCACTTAAAGACATAATTGTCACCCATCAGCAACTCTCATCTCAGCATCTGTTGGGTGACAAATAAGTTTTGAAGTGCAAGAAACCAGCAAACATAAGGGTTTGCTGGTTTTTCATATAAAATCGATTTACAAATTAAGTTTTGAAGTGGTGTTTTAGAGTAGAAATCCCGATTTACAAATAAGATTTGAAGTACTTCTAACAAACTATTTATAAAGAGATCCCTATCAACAAACGTATCCGTTAGCGTAATGACATTTCTTAATCAGCGAGAGCACGTTTTATGTTCGCTTTTGCTTCATCAACCAACTTTTCATCTCTATCATCAATTGCCTGCAACATTATCAAAATAGGAATAAATATGGCAATCAATCGAGCTAATAGCTTCGTTTCTTCATCTACATCCCCATATTCTTTAAAAAAATTACCTCGATTA
>NZ_JBFTQB010000166.1:0-8982 GCF_056398785.1 Paenibacillus sp. 01T422
CCCATTTGCTAACCATACCTAGACTCAGTTCCTCACAATAATGCTGATGAATGAATTCTTTGGCCTTCTCAACGATACTATATGGCGGCGAACTTTCTTTTTGTCTTTGCTCATGAATGAACCGATACATGTCTGAACAGACCCATTTGATCCATTGTAAGGTATCCTCGAGTGTATGAAAGTTTTTCAACTGTTCGAAGGGATTCGTATTGTCAAACAGGCCCCCCCATTGAACTTCTTGGGCACACAAGAATGAGCCAAGCTCCCAAAGGAAATCGGTAAGTATCAACCTTGTTTCATGAACTTCATATCTTGTCTTTTCTTTCAACAGTTTCACATATCGGTCAAATGCAAGCTCCCATAGTTGTTCATTCTCCTGCTCAAGCAATCTTGCAATCTCGACACCTTTGGCTTTGAGCGTATTTCGCAGATCAGCGCTAGTTTCCAAGCTTATTTTAATTTCACTCTCTGGATAAAAGAACTTGTCATAACCCTCAAAATAACACAAAGAAACTAGACTTCTCGCCTGATTCAGCAACCTTTGCCAGTGGTTTCTCCCATCAACGATATCACTAATTCCCATGGCTACACGGACATTCAAATACTGCTCAAGTCTTGTTTTGATTAATGAGAGCGCAGTATGAATCCGTTCACGAATCGCCATTTCACTTCTAAGGTGCGGAACCGTTAATAGAATGAATACGTCATTCGTGTCCTCACAATAAACAATATGCTTGAATAACGCTGAGTCCAGCTCTGTTTTAATCGTCTGCTTCATCGCCTGCTTCAAACTCATATCCGCTGTGCTTGTAATCGAGACCGCAACAGCTGCTTGACAACTCTCGCCCAGCCAATTGCTCACTTCAGTAACGATTCGGGAATACGCCATCTTATCCGATTGGATATCTATGGTAAGAAGTTCGGTAATCACGTTTTCTAGATCTACTTTTTCTTCCACCCTTGTACCGATCATTTGTAAATCATAGGAGGCAGCAAGCTTTTTTAACTTTTGCCCTGCTTTCTGCAGAACAGGCAACATGTACTCCTCGTCCATATCTGCTTTAACAATATAGTCGAAAGCTCCAAGTAAAAAGGCTTCACGAACATAACTAAAATCACTATATGCGCTTAGGATAATTGGAATTGGCTTCTTCATCGTATCAATAGATTGAATAGATCCTAACAATTCAATACCGTTCATTTTGGGCATCTGAATATCAACCAGCAAAATATCGATATCTTGACGCTTTTGCAGAACGGCCAGAGCCTCAACTCCGTCATCAGCTTCAGCCACAATCTCCATATCAAGTTCTTTCCATACGATCATTTGGTGCATAGCCAGTCTCACGAGAGGCTCATCGTCTACAATCATGACTTTATACAAGCATCCATCATCTCCAATGGAAGATTTCATACTGGGCTGAATAGGCGTCGGACTTCAATGACTTTCCATATCCGGATATTTATTTCATCAAGTACATTGTATATGAGCTGTCAGGCTTCAAGATGACTGTTTGATATTCCAACATGCTATTTGCATGCAATGGTTTCAATGACTCTTCATCGTCTTCAACAAGCACTTTAACTTTTGCCGTAAATTTAGTTGTATTTGACAAGCAAACCGTAAGTTGAGCAGCATTGTCCATGACTATCTCAGCGTCAATATGATCGATTGCGCAAACAATCCCCTTATTTTTTTGAATATATATACCCGGCACTTCAAAATAAGTAAGCATATTGGTTACTTCACACCAACACGAACCGCCAAGAACACCACCAACATTCGCTTTACCTTCCCAATCGCTTGTATTAACCCGCTCCCCCATCCAACCGGGCGGTGAATAAGTGCTACTTGGGTCCGAATCCCAGGAGATTCTCAAAGGACGATCATCTCTGGATACATATTGCGGAATATTATGCGCGATTTCACGTAACAGTTCCAAATAAAATTCGTTCGATGTGGCCCGATAAAGCTTTAGCAAAGACAGTCCAGATAAGGTACAAATGCCAGGCGCGGCATGCTTGTTTTGTACACTTGCCCACACGGAGCCTGTTGAACGCAGATCAAGTTTGCAGAATTCAGACGTAGGAGGGTACTCAAAGTCATAAGAAACGCACCAGGTTGCACAAATCTTAGCTGTATGTTCAGCCATCAACAGCCATTTCTTCTTCCCTGTAACTTCATACAGAACGACATATGATTCCAGTAAGGCAAATGCTGATTCACTATCCGGACATTGACATATTTCCCCAGGACCGCCGGTAGTTACTCCATTTTCAACAAAATCAATATCGTATAATTGGGCCAAGTGATCCGCTACATCTATATACAACGACTCGTTGAAGTAATTCCCGGACAAGGCTAATCCAGCTGGGGCAATGCCTGCGGATGCGCTTCCGCCAATGATAATCTTCTCTTTGTGAACATCGATAAATTGCCCCAACTGCCCATTGTTTTTCCATAACCTAACGAATGCATCGCAGGCCTTTTTGAGTCCTTCCTTCCAATGGGCCGGTATAGCCACCTTTAAATCTTCAAGAAGCATGAATTGCTTGACGATGAAGTAGATCGCATCCGCATTTTTCCTTGTCAGCACACAATTTATATCTTCTTGGTCTTTGAAATTATCGCCGTACAATTTTCCTTTACAGTGAATCCCGTAGAAGAAACCTGAAGGTGCTTGAACTTTTGAAAATAAGAAGTCCAATGTCTTGAATGACCTTTCTTTCGAAAGCTCGTTTCCAATCGCAAACATAGGGTACGTATTGATTGCTCCTCCAACCCATCCTGTCTGCCATTCGCCAAAAACTTCGTGTGTCGAAGTCGATGACCGATAGAACTCATCTGCTTGCTGCCAGTTATCCCGATTATATTTCGCTTCCAATATATCCCACGAGGCAGAGAATGGTATCTCATTACGCAATTGCACTTGACCGGTCAAATCCTTACGGATTTTCGCAAAATAGTCAAACAGCTCTGAAATACGGTTGCAATCAAAGAAATACAGCCGAAACTTCAAGGTCACTTCATCTTTTTCATGGAAATCAAATCCATAATCATCGGATGTATCTTTCGCATTGCACATGCTGTACTTATAGCGTCTCACCGCAGGCGCGGATAATGTAATGACGGCTTGTGTTCGCAATTCATTTTCTCTCACACTAATCCCAGAATCGCCGAGTGATGTCCCTTGCTTGGTGAGCATGAAAAATCCTTTCTTCTGCTCACGCTGGAAGCATCCAACAGCTGGAGTAGCCAAATCACCTGTTCGCAATTCAATCTCAGAGATTCCCACTTCCTGATTTAACCTTGGAACATCCGTTATTGTGATCGGAATATKAGAGCCAATCTCATCCTCTCGAGTCAACATCGGAGGATACGTTTGTTCGCTTACTTTAAATCGATTCCCATCATATGCTGCTGCAGGCATGAGCACATAGTTCTCTTTCGCCCACTTGTCGAGCACCATACTAACCGATACATTGGCTTGATTTACAGAGCCTTTTACTACCTTGAATGTTATTTCGTAATCTACGACATCCTCGTTATTATCAACCTTTAAACAGGTATAGCCAATTTTCCATAAGGAATCTTGCAGCGCTAGTGTCGTATCATCACTTTCTTCGACCAGCATGCTTGTGACAGAGTGCCTTACTTGTGACTCCTCATAAGTAGTCAGCTTTAGTTCTAATTTGCATGCATTACGTTTCATCATTTGGGTATAACTATTGCTCATCGTTTACACCTCAGCGTCATAATAGGAGGCGTCTCCGTTTATTTATTTGCCGCTTTCCACGCATCCAATTGTTTTTGCTTCTCAGCAACAATTTTGTCTGCCCCCGCTCTTTTCAACTTATCGAGGAATTGCGGCAAATACTTGTCAGGATCAACAGTCCCTGTTGAAATTGAATAGTAAAGTTCTTCAATAATAGCGTCACAGTTCGCTTTCTCTGCCTTAACCGGGGCGAAATCGAATACAAAACCCAGAGCATTGGATGGGATTGCGTTTTTATTCAAATCACTCCACATTTTGACAAACTTCGCATCTACTTCGCCGCCTTTTGGATCTCCTTCCGATAAGTACGAATTCGTCAAATTGCCGAATTCCCATCCGGAAAAAATTTGGTATCCACCGTCCGCTTTCGTCTCAATGCGATTATCGCCAACCTTCTTATAATGCTTATCTGCGACTCCCCAAGCAATCAAGTTGTACACTTCTTTATCCGTGTTGAGCAGATTCAGGAACATCATCGCTCTTTCTTTGTTCGGCGAAGTTGCGGAAATAGCAGTGATCGTGGCGGCCGCTTTATCTGTTGTTAGCAATGGCTTTACGAACTGTAAATCGTAAGATGGCACATCTTTGTTCGCATTCGACATTCTGCCGGTGGATTCCATCCCTGCTTTTTCAGTTACAATCGTGTCGCTGTCAATCTGCGCCCAGGTCATGGCATTCTTGCCAGCTTTTTTATCGGACTCCATGTCCTTCAAAGTGGCAACATCTTTTCTTACATATCCTTTTGCATACCAATCTCTCATCAGCGTCACAAAGCTTTTGAATTCAGGAGTCTCAAATTGATTCACAACCTTGAGGCTTGGATCATTTACATATATCGACCCTGGAGTTGCTGCGTCGCCCAATGCCTCAAATCCGAACATAGCTGGGGCTTTTGTGAAAATATCCTCTTTCTTGCTTATTCCGAAGGGAATGAGATCCGGCTCATTCTTTTTAACTGTTTCCAAGAATGGCGTCAGATCTGACAACTTCGTAACGGATTTCCAATCTAACTTGTATTTATCAGCTACAGCTTTTTGGATCATATACCCATAACCTGCAGTGGCTTGCTGGAAGTTAGGCACCCCATAAGTCTGTCCCTTCACTTTAACGGCTTTCCAGAAAGTTTCTGGTATAGCGCTTTTAATGCCCGGAGCGTACTCGGCAAGCAATTCGTCAATCGGCGCGAATGCTCCTTTGGATACGTTTTGATAGAAATTATTCGCCCAAGTTGACGTGAACGCAAGATCGTATTTTTCTCCAGAAGCCATAAGGACATTCATTTTTTCATCATATGTGCCCCAATCGATGAGTTTTAAATGAACCGTTGCGTTAATTTTAGCTTTCAAAATTTTATTCAATTCTTCTTCTACACTGGCAAGATCTTTCTGAGGGGTATTCGGGAAATAGTACGTAAGCTCTACCGGTTTCAAATCTTTCCCAGGGTCCGCAGCCGCCGTAGACGTCGAATCCTTCGTTGGTACAGTTGCTGTTTTGTCACCGCAACCTGTCAGCGCAATTGAGAGAACGAGACATGGAACCGCGATCGTATGTGCAATTTTCTTCATTTTTTTCATCATGCATGACCTCCATAGTTTTATATGCTAAACGGGGTAATACCCGGTAAAGCCAAACACTAAGATTTTACAGCGCCCATTGTAAGCCCTTTAACAAAATATTTTTGCAAAAAAGGATACGCAAGCACGATCGGCCCCACAGCCAGGATACAAGTAGCCATCCTAGCCGTCTCGTCGGGAAGATTAGCCGCAGATTTCTCGACCAGAGGATTCCCTGAAAGATAGGCAATATTGTTCATGATGGATTGAAGTAAGAATTGGAGGGTGAACAATTTGTTACTATCGATAAAAAGAGCGGACGTAAACCAGTCATTCCAATGAAAAACAGCTACAAAGAGACCGATAGTAGCCAATACAGGCGTTGATAAGGGAATCACTAGCTTCAAAAAGGTGTTAAACTCACCGGAGCCATCTATTCTTGCGGATTCAATAATTGACTCGGGAATTGTGCGAAAAAAATTTCTCATAATCAATATATTTACAGACGAAACCAAATAAGGAATGAAAAGAGCGAAAATTGTATCTTTCATGTGCAAATATTTGGAAATCAGAATATACCACGGTACTAGGCCCCCATTGAAAAGCAAGCAAAAGACAACCAAGAAGGAAACGATATTTCTGTACTTTACTTCCCTTCTTGAAAGGCTGTAAGCAAACATCGAGGAGATGACAAGGTGCAGCACCGTCCCAATGATCGTGACCAGAATCGTTACGCCATACGCTCGCAGGATGGGAGAGTTGCCGAGCAGAATAAACTCATAAGCTTTCGTGCTGAAATCGCGCGGAATAATGTGATATCCGTTCTGAAAAATGGATTTCTCGCTCGATAATGAAATGGACAAAACAACAAGCATCGGTACGATACATAAAACTGAGTACACGATAAAACTAAAATTGATCACCAAATTTGATAATCTCAAGCGGTTCATTTCACTTCCTCCTGATCGTTTCCATAAGTAATGACTTGGACTAGAACAATGCGCTGTCACGATCGTATTTCCTTATCACATAGTTGGAAACCACAACAAGGATAAATCCAATGCAGGACTGGTATAAACCGATTGCGGAAGACATCCCGAAATCGTTCATCTTTTGCAGCGACCTGAATACATAGGTATCGATCACATTCGTTGCACTGAACAAAATACCGGATTCACGGGGTAAGTTATAAAATAAGCCCCAGTCGCCAAATGCAGCATAAAATATTTTCCCTGCTTGCAAAAGCAGCAACGTAAGTGTGATCGGAGCGAGCATTGGAACGGTGATCTTGAGCGCTTGCTGAAACTTGTTTGCGCCATCGATCTTGGCGGCTTCGTAATAATCGCTGGATATTCCGGTGATACCTGCAGCGAATATGACCGCAAAGTAACCCACGTTCTTCCACACATAAGCAGCGGGAATTATAAATCGCCAATACAAAGGCTCAGCATACCATTGCACAGGTTCGAACCCGGCAAATTGAAGCATTTGATTGATAATCCCCTTGTCCATACTTAGGAAAGAAAACAGCAAGTACTCAGCCACAACCCATGACAATAAATAGGGAAGCAAAATGACGCTTTTATAAACCCCCGCAAGAAAGCGATTACTTATCTCATTAATCAGAATGGCGGCTACTAATGCAAGACCCAGGCCAAGAACAATAAAGATGAGGTTATAAACAATCGTATTAAACGTAATTTGATACAGCGCATCTGATTGGAAAAGGAATTTAAAATTCGTGAACCCTATCCATTTGCTTCCCAGGATGCCTTTAATCGGATTGTATTCTTGAAAAGCGATAACGACCCCGAACATAGGAAGATAGTAAATAACAATAATAAACAAAAGACCAGGCAACATCATGGTGTACAAAACTTTGTTTCTAATAAGTTCACTTATAATAGGGAATGAGCGACGAGTTGGGATTGATTGGCGTGATGCATGTTGTATTCTCTGCTTTGCCTGTACGTTTCGTTCATTCATGGATATTCTCCCTTGCAGTTGATGTAAGCCGATCATAAAACTACTTCCTATCGAAAGAAACAACAAAAATGAAACATACCTCCAATTTCTTAACAAAACACGGCATCAAAAAATAATTGATCTCCACAAAATAAAAAAAGTCTTCAACCCCTATTTGGGATTGAAGACTTTTTTGCTTTTCCTACTTGCCGTTAACCTGGCGCCATTTGTCCAACTGCTTCTGCTTCTCGGCAATAACCTTGTCGACACCGGACTTCTTCAGCCTATCGATAAACTCCGGTTGAATTTTGTCAGGATCGGCCGTTCCTGTCGTCAGCGCAGATAAATATTGGTCGATCACTGCCTGACATTGCGCGATTTCCGATTTGACAGCTTCCGTATTGAAGGTGAAGCCGAGGATCGGAGATAAAACGGCAGTTTTATTCAATTGATCCCACTTTTCATTGGCATCGGCTGCATCGTTCTCGGTGTTCCATAGAAGCAGATTATTCCCGAATACCCATGGGAAGTTGGGATCATATCCGCTATCCTTGATCCGTTCAATACGGGTACCAGATATCTTCTTATAATGTTTGCCTTCGATCCCGAAGTTTAATAAATTGGCAACTTGCGGATCACTGTTCATTAGTTCAAGAAACATCATAGCCCGCTCCGGATTTTTGGAAGTTCTGGAGATCGCGGTAATTGTCGCCGCCGCACGGTCCGTCGTAATGAGTGGCTTAGTAAACTGTTTTCTGTACCATTCCACTCCCGTAATCGACTTTAAACCGCTATCACTGAATGGATCTTCCGTCGAATCCGTCTTTTGAAAAGCTGGCATCACCATTGCATATCTGGCGGCTTTTCTATCAGCTGCAATCTCTTTCGTTGTTGCTGCATCTTTACGAAAGTACCCCTTTTCATACCATTTTCTAGTTTGTGCAATTAGCTTCTTGAATTCTGGTGTATCGTATTGGTTCACAACTTTCAAATCTTTATCGTTTAAACGAACCCAGCCAGGCATTTTCTGGTCACCGATAACATCGAACCCATACAAGGGTGCGGCACCTACAAATATGTCTCCAGTGGAGGAGTATTCCAATGGAATCTTATTAGGCTCTTCCTTTTTCACGGCATCCAAATAAGGCTCCAGATCTTCCAAGGTTTTTGCCTGTTTCCAATCAAAATGATACTTATCGGCGAGTTCTTTCTGCACATCGAATCCATAACCAGTAGCCATAACCTGGTAGTTAATCACACCGTACAACTTGTCGTTCACTTTGGCAGCATGCCATAAATAAGCTGGAACACCTGCTTTTGTTTGGGAGCCATACTTCTCCAGCAAATCGTCAATTGGAATATAAGCTCCTTTAGCAACATTTTGAAAGTAGTTGTTGATCCATGTTGATGTAAAGGCCAAATCGAATGATTCCCCCGAAGCGATCATGAAGTTCATCTTCTGTTCGTAATTGCCAATGTCAATCATATTCAACTTCACGGTGGCATTAATTTTGGGCCCAATGATTCGGTTCAACTCATCATTCACCATCTTCAAATCACGCTGGGGTGGGGATGGGAAGTAATAAACCAATTCAACCTTAGGCAGATCATTTAGGTTTGTACGATCAGTTGCCTGAACTTGTTTAGCCGGCATATCTTTGAGCGATTGCTTGGCCTCACATCCTGAC
>NZ_JBFTQB010000167.1:0-8956 GCF_056398785.1 Paenibacillus sp. 01T422
CAGTTTCCACTTTTGTCTACCGGCTGATACAGCTGTATAAATCGCGATATCAATGAAAAGCATAACCCACGCAGAACGAACTAGCGTGACCAGCAGTCCAACCGTAACAAGGATAATTCCGATCCAGCCTAACGGTCCCCGCCACCTTTTCTCCAGAATCATCGGTGCAAGCGCAGTTCCCATATACATACCCGCAGGTCCAGGGGAATTCAGCGTAGAGAATACTCTGATCTCCAATGGAAAAGGGTGGCCGATCGACGTCATTTCCACATGATTCATCCAGAATGCATCCCATGGAGGTACGACGATGTATTGAATAATGCCATACACAGCAACCAAGATGGCCGTGTTAGAGAAAGCAATAATTAAACGGTCCAGCGCCTTATTATCGAATTCACTTAAAGCGGCATAAGGGATTAACAACAATGGAATTACATAATTCGCCAGATCGTAAAAAGTCCCGCTCCCATTCTTCGTTACACCAATTAGACAGCCATAGAGCAGCACGATTGCCATATAAATGAGCAACTTGTAGACTCTAGATTCCATCTGGTGAAACTTAGCCAAAATTGGAATAATAAGCACAGCACTCGTTAACAAAGGTGCAATACTTAACAGCGAAACCGAATGGTAGGTTCCTTCCATCCAATCCTGTATTCTACGAATCTCCGGGCAAATGACCCAGACCAGCAGGATATAGGGAATTAATCGGCGTGAATCCAATAATGCTAATATAAAGGCAGGAAATAACAGCATAGCCAAGATTGAAATTTGCATGCTAAGATCAGGGTCCAGAGTTGCACTTGAATAACCAATGACCACAGAGACGGCCAAAGCCATTCCAGCGAATAACAGCGTCATGCGACCCGTCTGTGTCATGATCAAAGGGGGCTTACTCATTTTGCTGAAATCATCCACTATTGATTCCCGTCCCCTCCCGTTTCAGCTTGAACTGCTTAACAACCTCGCGCCATAGCAGAACCGCAAACATCGCATCGTGGACCAAGTACCGCTTCCATAGCCGACGAGGTTCTTGCACAAGCCGCCAAAACCATTCGAACCCTGTTCGCTGCATAATGTTCGGGGCTCGCTTGACTGTGCCCGATAGGAAATCGAATGTTGCACCGACACCTATTGAAATCGGCACTTTATATTGCAGATAGTTTTGGTAAATCCATTTCTCTTGTTTCGGCGCGCCTACGCCAACAAACACGATATCTGGCTGCGTATCAATCAGCATTTGAATTATCTGTTCATTCTCATCCTTTTTCTTCTCGAAACCATAAGAAGGTGAGTAGCAGCCCACGATGTTCAAATTTGGAAATACGAGCTTCAGATTCTTAACCGCTTGTTCTGGAATACCGGCCGCTGACCCTAAGAAGAAAAGCTTATATTGGCGTTCCGCGAAAGCTTCACCTAATTTTGCGAACAAATCAGATCCGGAAACCTTTTGCTTAAGCGGCTTGCGAAGCATCTTCGATGCCCAGATAATTGGCATACCATCCGCCACAATCGCACCCGCATCTGAATATACCTTTTGAAACTCAGCATCTTTTCTGAGCTTAATTAGATGATCGACATTGCAGGTTAAAATGTAAGAATGATTATTCTGGCGAATGACCTCATCCATATAAGCAAGCAAGTCCAGAAAGTCATAATTATCAAAATGAACATCGAACATAGTCACTCTACTCATCAGATCAACTCTTCTTTTTTCGAATTTGTCGTCGAGAGAATATACAAACCATTCAAATACCAGCAAAAAGGAATGATGAATTGAATCGTGGATAATGTATTATCCGACAAGGAATATAGAAAGAATGCAAGAATAAATGCGGCATAATAAATTTTAATTCGCTGTGGAATGACGCGATAAATCATTCGAAATAAGACAAGTAAAGAAAGGAACAACAAGATACAGCCAATATAACCTGAATCATAATAAAAGCGGATGTATTCGTTATGCGGAACCACGAAGCCGACGTACAAGCTGCCGTCATTCGCGACAGTAACCGCACCAAGACCTCTACCTGTCAGCGGGGAATCTTGCACGCCCTTTAGAAAGTAGTTCCACGCCTCCGTCCTTCCGGACAAATCGATCCCTGTGCCCGTCTGGCGTTCGAAGGAACGTTTGGTCATATTGTCCCACTGTACATACACGGCTCCGCCAATCAAGGCCAAAGAACAGACCAACGGGATTAATAAGATCAGCTTCCCTTTGATATACTCCTTAACCATATCGAAGAAATAGTACGCAGCCATAGCCAGCATAGCGAGTATTGGCCCTCTGGTTCCCGTAGCAATCAGAATCGCAAAGTTGGCTGCCAACGTACAATATAAGAATTTGGCATTCAGCGGATTGCGTTTGGTTTCAATTAATGCAACGGTTATTCCCAGAAAAGCTAACATCGCCAAATGAGGTGCGATATTCGCCCCTTGTACTCGGATGGCTCCCGTGAACTCCACATTGAGAAACGAATACAGATGAACCAGCTGAAGCATTGCCCCCGTTGCCACACTTACCAATGGAAGCAGACAGATGATCCGGATATGCTTTTGCGCTGTTTCCTTTTTCCATTTGATCATGAGAAAAAAGAAAGGAAGCGCAAGTCCGATGAATGCTTTCACGGTGATGGAAAGCGTTAGCCTTGGATGCCATTCTGAGAAAAAGAAGGTAATAAACAACATCCCGGCAATAGCTACGATAGGGTAAATGAACTTCATACGAAGTCCATTTTGCAGCATACTGGGAACTAATAGAATTAGAATCCCAAGCTTGTAAAGTGAAAGGATCTCCAGCCCTGGGAAATTCGCTTCCACAATGTAGTTAATGGATATGGCTGTGGAAAGCAGGACCATATAACTCATTTTTTCTGGTTGGTAAATGGCATACATGCACATGAAAAGTACACCCAAACCCAAAATACTAATAATAGGCTGATAAACAGCCGCAACACCCATGATCACTGCAAGCAGCACATAGAACGCAGCATAGTACATTGGTTTTTTGAGCTGTATTGGAAGAACAGGCGTCATCAGTATCCTCACCCTGTTAAGCGCATTTTCACACGACTACGCATCGTGAGCAATGTGCCTTTTATACTTTGCATCCGACATGCAATGAGTAATTTCTCGCCTTCTGAACGTGCCAACAAGGAACTTCCTGCTATGTAGAGCACCCTGCAAGCAACATTAACGAGTAAAGCTAATTTACTCATGAATCCTTTGTGCATGGAGCCATTCGTAATTCCTTGATAATAATAACGTTGCTTGATCCACTCTTTCGTTAAGCGATTGTCGGGGATGAAGTGATCCACAACCATAGAAGGATGATAAAGAATCGTCTTTCTTTCCTGTTTCATCTGCTCGAATATCCAGGATTCTTCGCCAGACAGCAGGAGCGTTCCCTTCCTTCCAAGGTCTGTTGGAAACAAATATGTCTCATGAAAGGATTTGCGAATAGCCATATTCGCTCCGAAGGGATGCTTAGTTATCGGATATTCATGTACATCTTCTCCCCGATCTACAATCGTGTAAGGAAGTTCAAGCGATTTGATCAGCCAGGCCGGTCTCTCGCTTTCGAACCTTGGACGAATTATGCCACCTATGGCATACACGTCTTGCCGATGATCAAAGGTGTCCACAATCGTGCGAATCCACTCCAAACAAGGAACCGCATCATCATCGAGATAGGCGATAATATCACCCTTCGCTTCTTGAATCCCCCTATTTCGCGCAGCCGACAGTCCTTGCGTTTGTTCAAACAGATAGTGAACACGCATGACCCCAGCTTGGCGAAGGGCAAATGACTCAGAGATTTCACGCGTATGATCCGTTGAATTGTTATCCACAATAAGAATCTCAGCCATATCTATTGCAGCTAATGCAGGCAGTGCGTCCAAAGTGATCTGAAGCAAATCCGCGCGATTATAGGTACAGATGACAATTGATACCCTTGGTTTTTGTTGATCATGCACCATTGCGGTACTCCTTTTCTACTTTATTTAAAAGGCGTCTTTGGAACCGAGAAGGACCGAAACGGTTTTCATCATAATTTTCAAATCATAGAAAACGCTTCGTTCACGGATATAAGTCAAATCAAGCTCTACCATTTGCTCGAAGCTTAGATTGCTTCTTCCGCTAACTTGCCATAAACCCGTGCAGCCAGGTGTTACGGCCAAACGTTTCTTGTCATAAGTTGTGTACTCGCTAACTTCACTTGGCAATGCTGGTCTAGGCCCAACCAAGCTCATATCACCGATGAGTACGTTCCACAATTGCGGCAGCTCATCAATGCTCGTTTTGCGTAGTACTCTGCCAACACGAGTCACACGAGGATCATTTTTCATTTTGAACATCGCGCCTTCGACTTCATTTTGGCTCATTAACTGCTGCTTTAATGCTTCGGCATTTGACACCATCGAGCGAAATTTAAACATAGGGAACAAAGTCTCATCTTTGCCAACCCTATTTTGTTTGAAGAAAACAGAGCCGTCCGGATCTTCTAACTTAATCCATACTGCAACTACGATAAACAAAGGCATTAAGAAAATAAGACCTGCTAAGGAAAGAACGATATCTAGCGCACGCTTCATAAACGAATAGGAAGTTACGCTTTTTCTTCCCTGCAATCTTGTAGCAGCCGGATAGTAGTACTCATATTCCTCCTGCAGTTCTCGCAAGCTCATAATCTTCACCTCCCAAATGTTCTAAAATAGGTGCATATTTCTCCTTAATAAGGAGTGAAGCCATCGCATCAAGCACATCTAACCGAAGATCTTTGCTCTCTAATGCGAAAGCCATCGTAGTAAGAATATACCCAAGCCGCTCACCCACATCATAACGAATGCCGTCAAAATGGTAAGCAAGAACACGTTCTATCTGATTAAGCTTCTGAATCGCATCTGTCAACTGAATTTCGCCGCCAGCGCCTTTCTCCTGAAGCTCCAAAAATTCAAAGATTTTAGGAGAGAACACATATCTCCCCATAATGGCAAGATTGGAAGGGGCCGTACCTAATTTAGGTTTTTCAATAAAGTCTTTTACTTGATAAAGGCGATTATCTTGCTCACCAGGATCAATAATACCGTAACGATTCGTAAGTTCTGGCGGGACTTTCTGGACGCCAATGACTGAATTTTCTGATAATTCATATTGCTCAATTAGCTGTTTTAAGCAGGGGACCTTCCCTGTGACAATATCATCGCCGAGCAGTACAGCGAATGGTTCATTTCCTATGAACCTTCTTGCACACCAGACGGCATGCCCAAGTCCCTTGGGTTCTTTTTGACGAATATAATGAATTTCTACCTTGGATGAACGCTGAACTTCTTTTAAGAGCTCCAGCTTCCCCGTTTCCATCAGCTTGTTCTCAAGCTCGAAAGCATTATCGAAGTGATCTTCGATTGCTCTCTTTCCTTTACCGGTAACAATAATGATATCTTCGATTCCGGATTCGATGGCTTCTTCCACGATGTATTGAATAGTTGGTTTGTTGATGATTGGGAGCATCTCTTTGGGCATCGCTTTCGTGGCGGGTAGAAATCTCGTTCCTAACCCCGCAGCCGGAATAATTGCTTTCTTGACCGTCTTCATCCTTCTCATCCTCCTAAGAGTACATATTCAATTATTGGTTGAAAACCATACCTAGCATGCGGGCTCCTGATTGTTCGAGCTGAGTTCTTGCTTGTTTCGCCCATTCCCGCTTTGTTTTACCGTTCCTAGCGACTAGCAATACGCCGTCACTGTATTCCGTGAGCAAGCTTGCATCTGTATAATCAAGCGTTGATGGTGAATCGATTAGGATAACCTCGTATCGCCGTTTCAACTGGTTCATCAGTTTCATCATCTGGGAGGAACCTACCAATTCTGACGGATTGACTGGCTGACCGCCAGCAACGATAAGATCAAGTCCAATGATTCCTGTCGGTGTGATGACATCATCGACAGACAGCCCTTTTTGAAAAAAATGAAGCAAACCTTTTGTATTATTCATACCAAATAATTTATGCAGCGCCGGCTGGCGCAAGTTGCCATCAATGATCACGACAGACTTGCCTTCCTGAGCGTACGTTATTGCAAGATTAGCAAGCGTCGTCGTCTTGCCTTCTTGCGACTTGGGCGAGGCAATCATCAGCACCATGCCTAGCCCCTGATCAGCGGGTACAACCTTTTTAAAGCGTACCGCTGTTCGCAAAGAGCGATAGGATTCGGAAACTGGTGAAATCGGATCTAATTCCGTCACAAGCACATTACTTAGCTGTAACATATGTCTGTTCCCCTACCTCTCTGCTCAGCGCTTTGGAAGTTTTGGTTGCTTTGCCCTTCTTTATCGTTCCGATGGAAGCAAGAACAGGAAGGCCCACAATGTGTTCAGCCTCTTTCTCAGAGCGAATCGTATCATTAATATTTTCAAAAAAGAAAAACACACCAATAGCTGCCATCGCCGATAAGATAAAACTCAATGCCAGGTTAATTACGATGCTAGCATTCGCTGGCAATGGCTTCACAGCTACATCAGAGCTAGAAAGTATTTTGACATTGTTCATATTCATCAAGGACGGCACTTCACTCATGAACGTATCCGCAAGTGTTTTCGTCATCGCGACGGCTTTCTCATAACTTGGATCTTCCATCTCGATTTTGATGATTTGCGTTTTGTCCGTTGAGCTCACCTTCAAGTTCTTCAGCAGTTCTTTCTGCGTCATACCGAATTCCGGATGATTCTGCAGAAGCTTCTGAATGATCTGATCCGACTTAATGATCTCCTTGTAGCTCTCAACCAAATTCATGTTCATCGATACATCGTTCAGGTCAATCGTTTCTTCACTCTTAAACGTACTGCTTACCAGTACTTGTGTGTTTGCCTTGTAAACAGGCTCTACAAAAGTTTTGCTGACATAGAAGGTTGTCAGGCACGAGAGAAGAACGAACAACGCAATCATCCACAGCTTTTTGCGAATGAGTACAAAGTAATCCAAGATCGATTTCTCCATGGTTCCCTCCCGAAAAAATAGTTAAAAAATAGTGAATAAATCAAGAAATACAGTCTTGCTTTTCCGAAAAGTTTCAGTTAAGATGTTTGTAATGAAAGCGTTTTATTCCCCTTATCCCCACCTATCGAAACGACATTCAATCACTCCTTTTATACAGAGCATTCTACAATCACTATTCGAAGGTGATAACTAGCCAGTAAGCTAGTTGAAGCACTCTACCAAAAGGAATGAAGAATGCCGCTTTTTGTCATTTAATTGGTTATAGTCAAATACTAAATGAATTCCCAAAATTATGATATTACCCGAAATTATAATTTTTGGGTCTATTTCGTGTATCCACCCATACCTATATGTAATAAAGCGATGGTATACTTTCGGACCATGTTGCTGATCTAACTTACTGAAAACCGCTGACTAATCCCTTGGATTGCGCTAACAGAGCTGCTTGTGTACGGTCATTGACACACAGCTTATTTAGAATTTGGCTAACATGTTTCTTCACTGTAAACTCCGTCACCATTAATTTCTTAGCCATTCCTTGATTGGATAAACCTTCTCCTAGACCAATCAACACTTCTCGCTCTTTCGGCGTTAACTTGCTGAAGCTGTCCTCTTCCTCTTTCTTAAACAACATTTCCATGAGACCTGGATCAAAATACTTTTTCCCTTTGAAAATCAATTTGATAGCCAGAAGCAATTCTTCTGGAAGCGCTTCTTTGAGTACATATCCATACGCACCCACAGCTTCAGCCTTTCTGACATCCTGCTCCAACGTCGATGAAGTCAAAATGATGCTTCGACAAGATGTATCTTTAATATTCTCTACCACTTCAAGACCAGAGCGATTCCCTAACTTTAGATCCACAATAGCCAAATCCGGTTTTGTTTCCTTGATTAGCTCCAATGCTTGCTCCACCGTCTCCGATTCACCAGAAATTTCGATGTTTGCTTCAAGCTTTAGCACAGCTGACAATCCTCTACGCACCAACGRATGATCATCTACGATAACAACTTTCAAAGTTCCACCTGCTTTCGTTTGAATGGGAATAGCCTACATGACCTTGTTTAGCCCATCATCTGAAGTTCATTTAGTTCCTTGTTGTCCTGTGGTTGGAATGGGATGGTCAGTTGAATATGTGTACCTTTTCCTTTTGAACTCTGAATGCTAATCGTTCCACTGAGTGACTGGACAAGCAGTTCCATGTTATTTACACCTAGCCCAACAGCTTTAGGATCTGACATTCGTTCTTTAACGCTGAAACCAATTCCATTATCCAAAACGGAAAGACTCACCTCATCTGGCTTTATACGGAGCTCAACCTTGATGAGTGTGCTGCGCCCATGACGAATGGCATTTCCAGTGGCTTCCGAAATAATTCGAAACAAAGCCTTTTGATAATTAACATGCAGACGATGATCATCGCCAGTTACATGTAAGTTTACTTTCACAGCATGCAGTTTAGACACACTATCCAGATGTGATTTGACCGTCGTAATCCAAAAATCACCGCCATTTTTCCTGGAGCTCAGGCTATAAATGGTGGAACGAAGCTCTTGAGATGCTGCGACTGAAGATTCTTGAATAATTTGCAGCTGCTCTTTGATCTGATCACTTGAAATGTCCTTCCACTTCCGACTAAGTGAATGCACCGCGTAAACAATTCCGAATATGTACTGCGAAACACTATCGTGCATCTCATCGGCAATCCGATTCTGTTCCTCGATAATCATCAACTGATTCTCGATTCGTTCCAGCTGATGTCTCTCCAGAATGACGGAACAAAGCTCTGATAGAAAACCAAGCTGTTTAATATACCCCTGTCTGCCTTCCTCGTAGCTGGCAGGCTCAATCTTAACACCCATGACTCCCCAGAATCGGGTTGACGATTTGATCGGCATCACAAGGAACTCACCATATTCGTCCACACTCATCAGCCTGCTGGTATCGAGCTGTCTAAGCT
>NZ_JBFTQB010000168.1:0-9510 GCF_056398785.1 Paenibacillus sp. 01T422
CCCATTGGCGGACACCCCCCTATTCGTTAAGTCTATTATTGGGGTCACTTAACGGATGTGTCCACTTCTTATTCTAGCCGCAGTGAGTCCGTTAGATGCTAAATCTATGCCAAAAGCAGCGAATAGAGCTATCTCAGTCCGTTAGCTGACAACAGCGGCTCGCAGGAGGTAAGCTGGCAGCGAAATAGTCCGTTAGCCGGCGGCTAGTGCTACTAGAAAACCCTGACAAAGTTGCCTCCGTCAGGGTTAATGAATTTTTCCATTGGCAAACGAAGTTGACGTTAGTGCTCAAATTCAAACTTGAATAAACACTTTACCCGCTTCTATTTTCACCGGATATGTCTGCAAATCCACACAAGCAGGCACGCGTTTCGCGACACCCGTGGGGATGTCAAAACGGCCATTATGCTTAGGGCACTCAATAAGATTGCCCATGACTAACCCATTGGACAAATGGAACTTGCCATGGGTACAAAAGCCATCCGATGCATAGTAGTCGCCTTTCTCCGTGCGATAAATCGCAAATGTTCGATCATGATAATCGAAACGGATGACATCTTCCATCTCCACTTCATCTGCACGGCAGGCTTCAATCCATTCTCCGAGACTCATCCTAATTCGCTCCTTTCTTTTAACGCATGGGCTGGCCCGTACATATAGGGGCGTGCCGTTCTAGGCAGTGGCTTCACCACAACGTAAGCTGGGTCTAGCTTTTGCTTTCTTAGAGCGCTAATTACCTCTTTCAGTGCTGCCCATAAACTTGGCCTCGCTGCCGGGCAATCGGATTTCATCTCTTCATGCAGCTTTGGCAGCGCATGATAAGGAACCATCGGAAACATATGGTGCTCTGTGTGATAGTTCATGTTCCAATAAAGAAACCGAAAAATCGGATTCATATAAACCGTTCGGGTATTCAACCGATGGTCGAGCACATCTTCATATAAACCCAGATGCTGGGTAATACCGAACATAAGAACAACGATTCCACCGTAAAACGAAGGCAGGAACACGAACATTGCAGGTAAAATGCTACCTGTAAATAGGCATGCTGTAAGAACAGCAAGAATAATAAGCATGTAAATTCGAGCTTCCCGAAATGTTTTCTGGTGCTGTGAGGAGGGAATATACGCATTTTCCTGCTCATCGAGCTTGCCGAACGTATGCAAAAGGAATCGTTTGATCTCAATGGGCCCGCCATATAGATGAAAAATTTGCATAATGAGAATTTTCCAAATGGGAGGCCGCTCTGTGATGATTTCTGGATCACGTCCAACGATGATGGTATCCGTATGATGGCGGGCGTGGCTCCAACGCCAGGGAGTTGCCGACCTCAGGACAAGAAAGGACGCGATTTGATAGACGACCTCGTTCATCCAGGGTGTCTTGAATGCCGTTCCGTGCCCGCACTCATGCCATCTGGAATCGCCTGGCGTCGCATAGAGAATGCCATAAGCAAGAAAGGCAGGAATAGCCCACCAGGTTCCCCATGACAAGTAAGCAAGGTACCCCAGAATCAGAAGTCCGCCAATCCATATAATCGTGTCGCGAATGGCCGGGCCATCTTTCCTTTTCATCAATTCTTTCATCCGCTGACGAGGGATTGGGCATGTATACCACTCCGCCTCCGCTAGCCCGAGCTCGATTGCCCGTTTATTCTCAGCCCCAGTGATGCTGTAGTCCCTTTTTTTCAATTTTACGGACATGTAAGTCACTCCTTCTTTCCTTACCTATTAACCGCCGATTGTTTTCAGCTTGTCGTCAAGGAATCTTTTCGCGCGCGGGATATCCTGCTCATCCAGATGCTCGATAATAATCGGAATGTTCGGGTGCAGCCTAGACAGCTTTTGCAAATATAAGTCATAGTTCAGAATTCCAAGCCCCGGAGCTGGAAGCTCAACGGCGCCTGCCCCCCGGAAGGTATGCGACTCGACTGCGTCGATTTCAGCATGCTTCTCTGACAAGTCATCGGCAGGCTTGCAGTCTTTGGCATGCGCAATTTTTATTTTATCCCCGAGCGTATGGAAAATGCGGTTCAGCGTCTCGTCGACGTGACCAATATTGCTGTCCGTGAAATAATTAGTCGGGTCCATCAGCAGTCCAAGACCTGGATGATTCACATCAGAGAATAAACGAGTTAGCGCGTCGACAGAGCCAATCACGTTATTTACGTAGTTCTCCACCAGGAATACCGATCCGTGGTCATAAGCGAATTTGGCGAGCGTTTCGATTTGACTACACGTCTCCTCGTAGGCTTCTTCCGAGCCATTCTTCGGATCCCACACCCAATCGCTTTCCGTATTGTACGTTCCGGTCTCACTGATGACGTACGGAGTCCCCAAATCGCGGGCAAACTTCAGCAAAGTCTGCAAGCCGAACACATTTTGTTCGCGCTTCTTCGGGTCTGGATGAATGATATTCGTATAACCGGAAATGCAGACGATCGGCAAATTAGCATTACGGAAAGCATCGCGAATACGGTGGCATTTGTCCTTCGTAAGTGTTTCGTAGGCGAGATCCATGTCTTTGAAGGACAAATCCAGTTGAACACAAGAAAACCCGTCCCGTTTCATGCGGGAAATGGATTCCTCTAAGGAATATGGATAGTACCCGTTAAAAATACCGACTGAGATCATTGGCAATTTCCTCCTAGTAAATTAAATTTGTTATTAGGACTCTGTTACTTCGGAAAATAAGACCGTCCTACCCTCCGCAATAGACTTGTAACAAGCATCAACCGCTGCCATGGTCTTCAAATTGTCCCTGCCGCCAATTTCCGGCTCGCTGTCTGTCTCGACTGCCCGCAGCAGCTGCGCCATCGTCCCTTGGAAAGCGTCCGGAAACCAGACTTCCTCCCACGTTGGCCGGAACCATTGATTCGGAGCTTGTCTTGTCGTAAATGCCAACGTGCTTGGCGATCTCTCTGGATAAACCGGCCATCCGGTCGTACCCTGAGCCATGCCGTTCAGTCCCTCAACCCGCCATTTGATGTAAATATCCTTCTCGGTACCTTCTCCAGGCCATGCCCAGACGTCATCCAGACTAGTGGCCATTAACTCGTTCGCATACTGGAACGTATATTGCGATATTCCGTCTATATGCGGGAATTTTGTACGGGGATCGCTGCGCGTAACGGCTGTGACTTTCTCTGGATCGCCAAACAAATACCTGAAAATATCGATATGATGAATCCCCATATTCAAAATTTCAAGGTGCTCATATCTATGCAGGAAGTCCTGCCAATGCGGAATCGCGCGCATGTCTACCGTAGCTAATACCGGTTGTCCTAGATATCCCCGGTCAAGTAGCGCCTTGAGGGCACGCATTGACTGGTCGTACCGCATGTTGGAATTGACGGCGATTTTGACACCCGCATTCTCGCAAAGGTCTACGATTTCCCGAGCTTCCTTAGAATTCATAGCTAGCGGTTTTTGGCACAGAATACCCTTGATATGCTTCATCTTCACCGCAAGACGGACAACTTCCAGCTGCCGATCTGGGGGGAAAGCGATATCCAATATCTCGATATCCGAATCCTGAACCAGTTCCTCCCACGTCCTGTGCACGGTCCTAATGTTCCGCAATTCAGCGACAGCTTTGGCGTTATCGTAGGTTCGTGATGCAATCGCCACCGGATTAAAGCCGGCATCGCGATAAGCCACAAGATGGCAGTCTCGCATAATGAACCCGGAACCGATGCATCCGATACGGAAATCCTTGCGTGCCGGCATTTCCGGCCTGATATTCAAATCCAAGTTATCCAAGCGCTGCGCCTCCTCATTTTTCAATCCACATCCCTGTTCTGAATCGAACTTGTTCACCTGCCCGTATGCCTCGGGCTCCTGTCAGTTCGTGTTCGTAAGGAAGATTGAATGCATCCGTAACGTACGTGTAAGGCTCCAGAGAATAAGCCGATGCCCAATCGGGTCGAAATAGAACGACATAAGGGAAGGTCTGATCGAATTGGTAGGCAATCGTATAGCCCTGATTTTTCAATTCAATCCGACATGTACGATCAACATCCTGTGCCAAGGAAATTAGTGAACAGCCAAGCACTGGATAGTTCTCGATGGGAACGCCTTCACGAAGCCCTTGGCTGAATGCCGTTTCCATTGGCTTCCCCATTACGAATGCCTGATTCGTAACAGGCCATTCCGCAGCCGCAGGTACATGAAGCGTAATCTCTTCTCCACTCCCGAACGGTACTGCAAAATAAGGGTGCAGCCCAAAAGCGAAAGGGGCTTCTTCCTCGCCCTCATTGCCAATCACCCCTTCCAGATCAAGTCGACCACCCCTAAGCCGATACGTCATCGTAAAGACCAGCATATGCGGAAAATATGCCATAATCTCAGGATAATCTGCGTAGCGAAATTGGCTGGTCACCCAAGCCCCTTTCTCCTCTGAAGCTCCGTAGTCAATCACTTCCCAAGCCTTGGAGCATATTTCACCATGCAAATGATGGTCAGGAGGCTCATTCAGAGGCAGCTTGTATTCACGTCCCTTGAATACAAAGCAACCGTTTCGAATCCGGTTCGGCGGAGATAACAATGGTGTTCCATATTTAAATACCTCATTCGATTCCTGCCAAAAGGTATTAAAACGGTCTGGCGATATCAGCACCTCATGCCCGCTGCATACGAAACGGTAGAGATTATTGCCGATGGCTGGAATCAATTCCGCAGAAGAACTGCTTTCTTCATCAGTTAACCTAATGATCGAGAATCCCTCTCTGAGAATAGGATCTGCTCCATATCTGCTCATTGGCCCCTCCTTTTACCAATACAACTCTTCTTGCAAACGACGATACTGACCTGAACGAAGGGGTGCTTTCTCGTAGATTTGCCGGTTATTATAAAATGGATGATGCGTCCCTGCCGGGCTCAAATGAATGACATCATCCCCGCGCCACCGCGTGATAAACTCCTGACCTACCGCCTTCTCAACCGTTTGACGCTCACTAAGCGGGAAAGTCAACGTGATCTTCTCACCAGCTTGAACTTGACCTAACGCAAGGAAGCGCTGATTCACCCACATGCTCGGTTCGCCGCCAGATTGTGTTCGTACGCTATCGCCAAGCTCTCGGTATACCTCAACCTTCGCATAGCCGGCCCATTCGGGGATACGAACCAACAGCCTAGGCAAGCTGCGATGAATCTCCAGCTCCACCCGTCCTTCGTGGGGCAGATGACTGGATACATCGAGCCAACGCGAGCCACGGTTCAACAGAAAGTTCACGCTAATCGTGCCATTATGCTCCGTAATCGTATTGCTCCATCCCATAAATAAACCACGCGTCCCTGAACCGATACAGCAGGTCTGCAGATCGTTGGTATGCCCTCTCCCTCCGCTGACGTTACAGCAGAAATCATTGGGCGCGGAGTATCCGGCGAACGCTCCACGAGTACGCTCCGCTACGTTGAAGTAAGATTTCATACCAACATCATCATTTGCTTTGTTGTCAGCTCCCACAACCCAATCCAGATTCAGCAGCTGCGACTCCGTTAAGTGGTTGCGCAGGAAGYGTTCTACGACGCCCCAGTATTCGACATATYCGACTCTAGCCAGCGTAATTCCCGTAGAAATCAAGTCAACAAGCGAGCAGGTTTCATGCTCGAATGCTTGTTCATGCATATCTCCAGGTGTCCAGCCAAAAGTTGTTGAGCGTGTTAACGCCCAATTATAACTTTTCTTGACGAAATGGATGATTGAGGCGTCCTGCGTATGCAAGGCAAAACGCGCGAGCGCATCAAGCGTACCAATGCGAGTATGGAAATGACCGCTGCGATACGCAAGCGAATCGTTAAAGCTGCCATCCGGATTGAAAACGCCACTGCGATGAACGATCAGCGCCGAGAAGAACTGACACAGCTCGAAAGCATCCATATTGCCAGTCAGCTCATAATATTTGAGCAATGGCATGACTAAACGTCCGCAGAACGCGGCCGGGTCCGGGGCTAGTCGAAGCTGGACCGCATTCGTGGACGGCCAGCCATGCACGGTGTACTCCGAAGCTGGATAGTACCACACGTCTTTTTCCTTAATTGCAATTCGTTTGAGCGCAGCCACATGTCTATCAGCAACATGCTTGATCTTGCGATCACCTGTCGACATAAACCACGAAGTCAATGCGAGGATGACAGCCCGCTGATCAATCAAGTTAGCGTTTGTTTCCCAAGGCGCCTTCGGATTTATTTGCCGGTAGCTGAGTCCATCTTCTTTAAAAAAGCTAAGGAAATTAGCTCTATAGCGCTCCTCAATGTCTCGCCCCCGCTCGTCCCCCGTCATATGCCTCGCCAAGATGAGAGCATCCACCAAGCGACCGTGGCTGGAACCGTAATCCCAATCTCCATGCGTCAGAAACGCAGGCTTCTCCATCAAATTCGCTGCAAAAAAAGGAATATATCCGAAATCCTCATCCGCCATTCCGATAATGGCACTAAGCACGTGTCCTGCCCGCTCTTCCAGCAGGAGGGTGTCCGGAATTTGTTTCGTTTCCTGACTATTCATCGATAGTTGCTCCTTCGTTATACTTTGATCGGAGGTATGAGCACAATCTTGCCATCCTCCACGGTCACCTTCACTTTGTTCGCTTCTTTCATTCCGATTGTCTCTAGATAGCTAGCAGGAATTTGCAGTCGACCTGCTTGGTCCAGCACCGCATACTCTACGTGAGACTCCTCTTCTTGCTCTTCAATACCTTCTTCAAGATCCAACAGTTCTTGCTCATAAGACTTACGCCGCAATATCTCCGATGACGTTCTTCCGTCCCGGATCGCAACCACACGATCCACTTTCTTAGCCAGCATCGGATCATGGGTCACGATTACGATGGTGAGCCCCAGTTCTCGGCTAAGCTGCCGGAACAAGTCAAGGATTTGGTTGGCCATGCGCGTATCAACCGAGCCTGTGGGTTCATCCGCAAGCAGCAGCTTCGGATGGTTCGCAAGGGCAATCGCAATCGCTACGCGCTGCTGCTCACCCCCGGATAACTGGTTCAATTTGTTATTCCTTCTATGGCTAAGCCCGACGGCCTCCAGCAGCTCAAGCGCACGCTCCCGTTTCCGCTTGCCCTGCAGCAGAATAGGCAGCTCCACATTTTCCTGAGCAGTCAAATAGGGAATTAAATTGCGCGCATTGTTCTGCCAAACGAAGCCGACAGACTCACGCTTGTATTTGACGAGGTCCTTCTCGCRAATACTAAGCAGATCCTTACCATCTACGATCAAGCGCCCTGCTGAAGGACGATCAAGTCCTCCAAGCATATTCAGCAGCGTCGATTTGCCGCTTCCGCTATTGCCGATAATGGCCATCAGCTCCCCAGCTTCCACATGTAGATCCAACCCCTGCAGCGCCACGACTTCCAAATCGGCAATTTTGTAGATTTTAACCAGATTATCGCAATGTATCATCTTAATCCTCCCCAAGCTTCACGGCCTGATGTATCCGGATTCGCGAGACGATATGGCCTAGCACCACAAGTCCAATGGTGATCATGACCGTAACGATCCCATATAACCGCTGATGGTCGCGTGGATCGAACGTAACTTGAAACGGAGGCACTTGCGTGCTGGGATCGAACGATAACTCGAATAAGGGAACAAACAAGTGACTAGCCACGTTGCCTGTCATCATCCCAATAAGTATCGCTGCACCCGATACCATCACTTGTTCACCAATCAGCATCCCAATCAGTTGAACAACGGAAACCCCCATCGCCCTGAAAATACCGAACTGCAGCGTCCGAGCGGATAATGACAACACCCAGTATAGTAGGAATCCGAAAAAGCAAACGACAACCGAAATCATAAACCCTAATGTCATCACACCGTTAATCGCCAGTTGAAAAGGATCTTTGACAGCCAAAATCTGTGCTTGCTTCGCATCGGTCAACGACTCGATATCATAACCATGCTTGGTCACAGCCTGATAGACAGCTTGACTGCTTGCTTCCGGTTTCAGTTTCATCCACACCTCATAGGGCTCAATCCCAATGTTGTTCTGAATGTAAGTGAGGTGACCCACGATCAGCATTGGTTTCTTAACCTTCGTTGTAGTGCCCTGCTTCGTGGTAACCGAAATCGTATCGCCCGCCCCAGGATTAGGATTCCAGGATGGCCAATAATCTATGATCCCGAAGACCGTAACAGATGCCGGTTCGAGATTCTGCCAACCGACGGACAAGGTATCTCCTACCTTGACGCCATATTCCTCCGCTACCGACTTCGATATCAACACGGCGGAAGGATTTTTGGCAATCAGATTTAAATATTCGTAAATATGATGATCCAGCAAATGATCCCTCAACCAAGCTGTCTCACCGAAAGCTTTTGTGTCAATGCCCATAAGCTCGGTGGTTGCATTCGTTTTGCCTTTGGTGAATGATGCATCCTTTCTGACAAAAACCTTTGCTGCATGCTCAACGCCTGGCAGCTGCGTAAATGGTAAAAAAGACGGCTCGCTATATTGAACCTTTGGTGGTGCACTCACTGGTTCTTCATCCGTTGAGGCTTCCAAAGACGTGCTGTCATCGCCCGAATCCTCTGCACCAAACAAAATAGCCGGCGGCGCATCGTTTTCCCAATGAATCTTCATGGTGATATCGGCGCCAGCGGAATACCGGATTTTATCCGTTGTATTCTGATTGATCGTACGTGTCGCGCTTGCGCTGAACAGTCCAGTAGCAATCGTAATGATGAGAAAAACCATAATAAATTGATATTGGATAATCGAACGGCTCACCTGGATTAGAGTCGTGTACACCGTTGGTGGCCACCAGCGTTTACCGATTTTGTACAAAAGCTTCATGAACAAAGGGTACAAACGAAGCACTAGCAAGCCGAGTCCGAAAATAAACATCGCAGGAATGAGAAACAACAGCGGATCTACTCTTAAATCACCTGATTTCAAACCAAGTGAAAGGATATCTTTGACCTGATCGACTCGCCGAAATACGGTCCGACCGCAAAGGCAATTGCCCCAAGCACTACGCCTTCAACGGCATAACTAAGAACAATCTGTATGCGGCTTGCTCCCCGGCTGCGCAGCACGGCGATTTCTGTTTTCTGCCTTTCCGTGATGAGATTAGCTACCATGAATAAGTAAAAAGCGAGCATCAGCATCACAGGCACATTAAGCGACCATAACATTTTCCGCAAATTCGCTTCTTTTACATAGTAGTTAGTAAGCGTTTGGAGCGCTGGCACGTTTTTATTATGATTTTCATAATGGGCATCCATATAGGTATCGATGGCTTCATCGTTGTAAAGAAATCCGTCGGCTGATGCCAGCGTCAACAGCTTGTAGTCAAGCGCGAAATACCAATAGCTGGATTGCACATTGAGCTTGCCATCCACCGTAAACGCTTTCTCGAACAAACTAAAATCAATGAGAAAGCTGTTTTTATAACTGCTGGTATTGTTGTACCAGAAAATATCGCTGTAGTCCTTGCGGTCGAACACCCCGACAGGTTTAATGGAGACAGGTTCCTGCAAACCTGCATCCTTGATAATGAAA
>NZ_JBFTQB010000169.1:0-11410 GCF_056398785.1 Paenibacillus sp. 01T422
GTTAAAGGCAGTGAAATGTGTACGTTGGATGAGGTCATTGTAAAGGCGGTCACTGAACTGGAACATGAACAGGATGAGAATGGGTTTGTAAGAGCTGGAAGTGTCGTCGCTAAGATGTTTGATAGTTTCCATCAAGTCGTAGGAGACTGGTTTATTACCTATAGAATCTGGATCTTAGTAAACCGAGGTATTCTGACATTCAGAGGGCTACCATGGGCTTTGCATCAATTTTCAGTGAAATTAAAGTAAGACAAATACTTTTATGCAGCCAAACGTCTAATATTACAAATAAATCAAATGGGAGAATATGTTAAATGAGAAACAATCGAAACTTAGGTACCGCGTTAATCGGGCAGAATGTAGAAGATTGGATATAATATGATGTAATAGTATGAAAGGAGGAGTAGGCAATGGAGAAGGTAATACCTTTCTTAATGTTTCAGGATGGCAAGGCAGAAGAAGCGATGAGTTTTTATACTTCGCTTGTTGAGGATTCCGAAATTACAAGTATTGTTCGGTATGGTTCTAGTGAAGCTGGGGAAGAAGGAACCATAATGCAGGCTACTTTCACATTAAAAGGGCAGGAGTTTATGTGCATTGATAGTCATGTTAAACATGCATTTTCCTTTACACCTTCGTTTTCGATTTATGTTACTTGTAGCACTGAGGAGGAAATTGATGAGCTTTATGGGAAACTTCATGATGGGGGACAGGCTCTGATGCCATTAGGTAATTATGGGTTCAGTAAAAAATTCGGTTGGCTGAATGACCGCTTCGGAGTCTCATGGCAAATAAATTATCTATAAATTCTAGTTAGCTAACGCGAATAGTTAGTAAAAACAGTTCATGGAGCAGATGCCATCACGGCAGCTGCTCCATTTCTCATTAAGCGAAAGGGGAGGATAGTGCTGTACCATAAGATATGTCGAGCGATGATTTATCGTGAAGATGTTGACAATAGCTAGACCTTAGCAATAATATTATTTTACGTACAAATTTTATTTTATGGAGGTCCGAAATTATGGAAATTTCAAAGGGAGTAGAAATGCTTCATCTAGATTTTCATGGGAATATTATTCACCCAACCCTTTTATGGGATCAAGAAATGGCTGTTTTAATTGACACAGGATTCCCAGGGCAGATTGAAGATTTGCGCGCGGCCATGGAAATGGTAGGCGTGTTGTTCGACAAACTAAAAGTTGTGATTTTGACGCATCAGGATCTGGATCATATAGGCAGTCTTCCTGAGATTTTGCGGGAGTGTGGAAGTAATATTAATGTATATGCACATGAGCTGGATAGGCCTTATATCCAAGGGGAATTACCTCTTTTGAAAGACGGAAACCTGGAGAATCCCCCGAAGGGCAAAGTGGATCATATCTTGATAGACGGTCAGGAACTGCCTTATTGTGGCGGGATTCGAGTAATCCATACTCCAGGGCATACTCCTGGTCATATCAGCCTTTATTTGAAACAGAGTAAAACTCTCATTGCCGGGGATTCGATGTATAGTGTAAACGGAATACTTGGGGGAATTCATCCCCCAACCACGCTGGATATGAAGGCGGCTCGGCTTTCTTTGAAAAAATATTTAGCTCTAGACATTGCATCGGTGGTTTGTTATCACGGGGGATTAAGTATTGTAAATGTTAAAGATCAGATATTAAGACATACGGTTGTCTAATAAATGGAAGGGCAGTTCTTGCGACTGCCTTTTTTTGTTGCATACTGAACAAAAAAATCATGTCAATAATTTTAGTGAATAGGTAAAATTAGTGCATTGAATTTCCAAATTATAACATCTAATATGTATATTGTAACGTTGATGGAAGTTCCCATTAGTTCCTATATGCCAAACTTGAATGGAGGATGCAAGTTGAAGCTTAGTAAAAAACGAGTGCTTTTCCTCACTATAATTTCTACATTATTGAGTATTCTGGGAGTAACAGGTTTTATTATCTCTTACAAAGTAACATATTGGGCTGAGCATTTAGGACAATATAAGTTAGGGGATTTAGAAATATTCAGGAAGTATTCATCAACAATAACTATTCTCGCTGTGTGTTCCATTATTCTATTTTTACTTACAACTCTTATTTTAATGAGAGTCATTCAAAAAAAATCAAGAAAAACAATTGCAGTTCTATCCTTAACTTTTTCAATAATACTTGGCTCCTATTTATTTCTTTGCCTCTTTATTTATCAAAATCTAGACGGAATTATTAAAATTAATCATCTTGTTTACCAACCTAAAAAAATTGATCAATCTACTGCTGAAAAGATTAGGTTGCTTTATAGTGATGCTGAAGAGATTAAAATCAACACATCTGACAATATAAACTTGTACGGATGGCTTATAAAAAATTCGAGTGTTAAAGAAGCCCCGCTACTTATATACTTTGGCGGTTCTGGGGAAGAAGTATCTGATATGTTATCGATTGCTGAGGGTTTAGATGGATGGTCTGTAGCACTGATTAATTATAGATCGTATGGACTGAGTGAAGGAGAGCCAAGTAAGAATAGTTTATACAATGACGCTAATTCTATTTATGATTACTTTTCAAAAAGAAGCGATATTGATAATAAGAAAATAGTCTCGATGGGATATAGCCTAGGAACGGGAATCGCTGTGAACTTATCAAGTGAACGCTCCACAGTAGGTACAATCCTAGTTGCGGGGATGCATGGAATGAAATTAAGAACTTCCTTAAGGTAGTATGACTTAATGTGCATATGACGGAAAGGAACGGTTTGTGGAGACAATACAGGAGATGTTAAAAATTACGTGATTAAAATATTAAAATGAAGGAGACAAAATGACATTTAAGGACTGAATATTATACCTGCGATTATTAAGTACATAGCCTTTTTTGTTGTCAGATATTCCAGCAACAGTCCAATAATAAAGAGGTGACTTAACTCAAACTGAAAAGCCTGCTTCATCTTAAAAATATAAATTAAGCACACAAACTAGGAGGTAATCATGGGAAGGTTAGTTCACCTGAAAAGGGGTACGCGACCCTGACGGAAAGTTGAAGACCCTCCATCAAGCGACGATATAAGTGATAATGGAGAGCCGATGGGCCAATTTGTGCTTCAATCTATGAAAAAGAGGAGATACATCCCCGCAAAAACTACAATTGATAGATAGCAAAGAGGCTGCCCATAAGCTCACTTATGGGACAGCCCCTTTAAAATGTTCCGTCTTGTTTATTATTAGGTATATTCTTATACTTTCTGAGCAAGGACAATTATCATCACGATTCCCATTTTTTGTTGAACAATTCAAGGAAGCAGAGATGGAATGAGATAAGTGAACCCTTATACAATAGGAAACCATCCAGGGAAGCCAGTATAGTACTCCCACATTTAATTTGACGATAAAGCAACGCGATTAGAAGAAGAAGTTAAAATGGCTATGAGAGGCTATGAGAGAAACAAGTGATAAACGGTTGTACGAACGCTATCAGTGCATTTTCTTATTTCTTTCTGGTGAAAGCCGAATTCGTATTGCTGTCATTCTAAATCGAAATATCGATACGGTTGGCGCGTATATTCGGACTTATTTTAAAAGCTTGCCATAAGGCCAGTTTTGACCTACTTTAGCTGAGTTATTTCTGCCAATATTTCATAGGAATGGAGGCGAGCCTTATGATCGTAAACCTGGGCGATTGCCATGATTTCATCGGCTTGACTTTCATCTAAAAACTTTTCCAGCTTTTCTTTTACGATTTGAGGACTGCCGACAATCGAAGTTCCTAATTGATTCTCAAGGGCAGCTATTTCATAGTCTTTCGCTATATCATTAATATTATCCACTGGCGGCTGCAGTGGGACTTCCTTCCCGCGCATCAAATTCAAGAACTGCTGCTGCAATGTTGTAGCGAGCCGCTCAGCTTCTTGATCTGTGTCGGCCGCAATGATGTTTAGCCCTACCATTGCATGCGGCTTGTCCAGTACTTTAGAAGGCTTAAACGAACGGCGATACAGCTGGATAGCCGGCAGTGTGTTATGCGGCGAGAAATGGCTCGCAAATGCAAACGGCAGTCCAAGCTCTCCTGCCAGCTGGGCACTGTATCCGCTTGAACCTAACAGCCAAATAGGTATGTTTAATCCTTCGCCCGGAATTGCTTTAACATGACTATGTCCTTGTGCCAGGGAAGGGTCAAAGTAATTCCGGAGCTCAGCCAGCTGCTCAGGGAAATCTTCTCCTGAACTTCTCAAGTCACGTCTTAATGCACGTGCGGTAAGCTGATCAGTGCCTGGTGCACGGCCCAAGCCAAGATCAATACGTCCTGGATATAATGATTCCAGAGTACCAAATTGCTCAGCAATAACAAGAGGTGCATGATTCGGCAGCATAATGCCGCCTGAACCTACCCGGATTTTTGATGTTCCTGATGCAACATGGGAAATGACTACCGATGTTGCAGAGCTGGCGATAAATGGCATATTATGATGCTCAGCGAGCCAATATCGGTTATACCCCAGCTTTTCAGCGAGCCGGGCCAGCTCCAAAGTATTGCGAAAAGAATCAGCCGGCGTACTTCCATCTGCAATAGGAGAGAGATCCAGGACCGAGAATGAAATATCCGTAATTTGTTTTGTATCATTTTTAGGCATATGCTCATCTTCTTTCTTTAAAAATTTCGTTTCAAACCTATAAAAGAATTTATAGGTTGTTTTCTTTGTCTTCTTTTACTGCTTCAATCTAAATCACATTAATTTAACTGATTTAATATCTGCAGAAAATACATCCTTTATTAGAGTAGACACTGTTTAATTTACTGCAGCCTGAGCCAAAATTTCATAAGAGCGCAGCCGTGCCTTATGATCAAAAATCTCTGTATGAGCCATAATTTCATCAGCGTCAGTCTTTTCTATTAACTCATGGAGCTGCTGCTTCACACCTGCAGGGTCCCCGATGATGGAAGTGAAAAGCTGTTCTTCAACCGCCCTACGTTCATTATCGTTCCAAAGCTCGTCCATATTATCAACAGGAGGCAAAATGGGCGAAGGCTTTCCGCGGGTTAACAAAAGAAATTTTTGATACATCGAAGTGGCAAGCCTTTGTGCCTCCTGTTTCTCATCAGCAGCCACCACTTGAACGGCTAACAGTACATAAGGCTCCTTCAAAAATTGAGATGGACGAAAATAATCCCGGTACAGTTTTATGGCCTCCATCATGTTACCTGGAGCAAAATGTCCCGCGAAAGAGAATGGTAACCCAAGTATTCCAGCCAATTGTGCACTATAAGACCCCGAACCTAACAGCCAAATTGGCACATTTGTTTTTTCACCGGGAATGGCGTGAAAGCTAAATGAACCATTCTTAGTGGCTGTTCCTGTACCATAAAGATATGCGATAAGCTCCTGAAGCCGGGCATCAAATCCAGGTTCATCAGCAACCCGCTGCCGCAATACATTTGCTGTATATTGGTCGGTGCCGGGTGCCCGCCCCAATCCAAGGTCGATCCGGCCAGGGAAGAAGGTTTCTAATGTTCCGAATTGCTCAGCCACGGAAAGAGAAGAATAATGGGAAAGCAGCATTGCGCCTGATCCAATACGCATTTTTTCCGTGACAGAGGCTACTCGTCCAATTACGATCGGGGATGCTGAACTCGCCATTCCTGCCCAATTATGATGTTCAGCAAGCCAAAACCGTTTATAACCCCACTGCTCTGTTTTCTTTGCTAGATCAAGTGTGTTTTGAAGGGAACGTTCGGCTGATCCTCCCTCGACAATTGGGGAGGGGTCTAGTACTGAAAGTTCTATATTCTTTGTCATAATTTTTCCTCCCTTTATATAACAATTAAATTTTTAAAAGCTGGCCTGTACCTTTATGGGTTGGAAAGTAGGGTAAAACAAATTCTCCAAGTTCCTGGATTACTTCATCTGGAGGGCGCTTGGAAAAATACAGAACAATCGCCAAATGGTTGACAACAATCGCTTGAAATTGATGAAGGAGATCAACTAAACGGTTTCTTCCCACGGAATAGCCTAAAGATATGGGGACAGGCATCTCATCGGGATTTTCCAATAAATCGATGAATAAGCTTTGAGAGAAGGGCTTGGGTATTGAAGCCACCCATCCGCATTCCTGGCTATCCAATTGATAGACTGATTGCTAAATCCAGTCACAATGATCGGAATCGGAGATACAGGCTTTGGGATTAACCTCATATCTGTACTATCGATCAGCCCGGCGTGGCTGTGGATTGTCCCCCGATGCCACTCCCATAATCAATCAACCTGGAAACAATTGATCGATTGATGCAGCTTCCTTGGCTATCCTGACGGGGTGGCGCAAAGGGAGAACTACACTTCCTGTCACTAACGCAACAAATTCTGCATTGTAATATCACGGAGCCATAAAGAAGCAAAGCCATATTCCTCAATTTTACGGGCAAGCTCCAGCTGATTCTCCATAATCGGATTTTTAGACATCCTGGCAGTCGGGAGGATAAGCCCGAGTGTCAGGATGTCTTTCTGGTACATGCTGTTATAGGCACGATCATTTTGAAAACTCACCCTTGGTCATCCTTAAAGGTTATATTTTTAAGCTTATATACTTTTCAAACTGTTTAATGGTTTCCTCATTGCGTCGATAATAAGTCCATTGTCCAATTCGTTTCATTTCCACCAGCCCGCTTTGCAATAGGATAGACAAATACTGGGAGGTAGTGGACTGTGATAGTCCTACTTTGCTGTGAATATCACTAACACAAACCCCGCCATCAAAACCTTTTTCTGTGATGACATGGGCCAGCGTGGAAAAGTTATTATCAGGTTCTTTCAACATTTGCAGAATATTTACTCTTATTTGATTTGACAGAGCCTTGAAAATTTCAACTGCCTGTTCGTCATTTATCATATTTGATTCCCGATTCAACGGTGCCCGCCCCTTTCTGATCTTATTAAAATCTATTGCTTGGAATGAGTATAAACTAATCGAACAAATGGATATTGTTAATTTGCGATATATCTATATTACTTTACTTTATACCCAAAATCAAATTTTATGCTTTAGACAGGGGTATGAAACGACTTTAAAGGAACTACACAAATTAGCTTAGAGAACAGGTAGCGGAGAGATGAGGATTATTTTGCCCATCTTTTAAATGGTTTGGGTTGGTATATAGCTTGTGCTGAAACAGGCCAGGAAGACATGTAATGTTCAAACAGTATTCTTTTTTTGGATTGTGATGCCTGGAAAGACATTAGAACAGAAAGGCTAATTGACAGATTACCACTGCAAAATAAAACTGCTTCCTCGCTGCTTTACATGGGTAAAATAGACTGTGATTTTATATGGAGTGGCGGGCATGCTAGGCTGGCCTGCCATACGAAACCCTTGTGGTTTCGCCCTTTCGCTTGAAATCATGCCCGTGCTCCATGTCAAATCGCTCTTTTTCCCACGAAGTATAGCGAAGAGCCAGAAAAGTCACGTTCAGAATATACGGGCGGATCAGGCCTAGGACTTGCTATTGCTAAAAGTATCGTTAAATTACAAGGCGGGGAAATTGAGGCAAAAAGCTCGATGGGAAAAACCTCTTTTGTCGTTACATTATGGAAAAAACGATAAGAAGAAGTATAAGAGATGATTTTAGAAAAGTTGTATGAAAAAGTGGAAGATTACTAGCTTAGTATTATTCAAAACATAACCCTAAATTTAGCTGTTACGGGTTCTCTAGCCGGAAAAGGCAATTTCGAAATAAAAGCAACTAATATGGGAAACGAATTTATAATTGAGGCAAACAAAGAGGGATTAATTTCTTTAGCCAAGCAAATGTTATCAATTGCCTATAATGATCTTTTCTCAGGTTTCCATATCCATTATGAAGAATTGACTTTCCTTGAAGAAGGATCAGCCAGTTTTGTTATCGAGTTAAAATGAGATACTTCAAGGGCTAAGCTAAAGAGGAACGATAGCACCTCTTCACCAGGTCGCCGACAAAGTTGGCGGCCTCTTTCAGCTATACGAACGGGCAGAATAGCTTTATTTGTGATCTGTAACGCCGCCCAACTTCCTCTGACAGAAGTTGGGCGGCGATTTTCAAGCAAGCTGAGCGGTCGGTCTGACAACGAGTTCGTTAACATCAACGTCAGCCGGTTGCTCGATGGCAAACGCTATGGCGCGAGCGATGGCGGACGCCGGAATCGCATCGCGGCGATACTCCTTCATAAGTTGTCTTGCCTTTTCATCCGAAATGCTGTCGGCAAGTTCGCTTTCCGTCACGCCCGGGGATACGAGCGTCACGCGAATATCGCGTCCAACCTCCTGCCGCAATCCTTCTGTGATTGCCCGAACAGCATATTTTGTGGCGCAGTACACTGCTGCCGTTGGGGATACCGCGTAAGCGCCGATGGAAGCCACGTTGACGAATTGGCCGAAACCTTGCTCTTTCATGACCGGAAGCCCTGCGGCAATACCATGGAGAACACCGCGGATATTGACGTCGATCATGCGGTTCCATTCATCGATCTTCAAGGATTCTAGGGGCGATAGCGGCATGACGCCGGCATTGTTCACAATGACATCGAGGCGTCCGAACCGGCTTTTAGCCAAGCGGATAATCGCCTCCATCTGATTAAACTCCGTCACATCGAGCTGTAGATGCGCCACCGAACCGCCTTCTGCACGAATGGTGAATGCTAGAGTCTCCAGTCYCTCCAAGCGTCTGGCGCCGATGACGACATGAGCGCCCTGACTGGCAAGCAGACGCGCCGCCGCTTCGCCGATCCCACTGCTAGCGCCCGTAATAACAATAACTTTTCCGTTAATAGTAGACATTGTATCATCTCTCCTTCATTTTAATAAAAGTAACCCTGGCTTTTGCTGAGCTTTGTCGACAACGATCTTTTTGCAGCAGCTAATTAACTGGATCCAACGGTATTCCGTTACAAACAGCTGCCGCTACTCTTCCCGATAGAGCACCATACCCGCATGGTACAGCACACCGTCTCGAAAATCGCCGTCTGCCGTGAACCCCGTGTCATCCACATATTCAATATGATCGCCTTCGATGGTATAACGACCTTGATAAGCGCTCTTGCGATTGCCGCGGGCTTCGTCGTATCGTCCGTTCGGCATCAGCTCATGCCTGATATATCCATCCTTCGTCACCCACATTCCGACATAGGGATGTGGGTGTGCATTACCGGTAGTCATTCCATCCTCTCCTTCCGTGTGCGAATCATTCCCTCGTGGTACAAACTCATTATGATGCTATTTGAAAGTAGGGCGGTAGCCGGAAGGTGCACTTCAATTGCCTAATACTCCAAAAGGTGATAAGTTAGGATCATGAGATAAAACCGGGGGAGGCGATAAACATGGATAAAAGTCCCGTGAAACGGAGGGAAGAATTAGCACAGGTGATACAGYGATTCACAAAAAATGACGGCACGCATAACACGGCGATTCCCACCTTGCGCTTTATTCGCGAGTCCCGGGTATCCGAGCCGGTCCATACGGTATATGAGCCCTCTCTATGTGTCGTGGCGCAGGGCTCAAAGGTTGTCCTGTTGGGGCAGAAGAGCTACCAGTACAATCCAGCTAACTATTTGGCGGCTTCCGTACATTTGCCGATTACCGGTCAAGTGGTGGAGGCTTCGCCGGAAGCGCCGTACTTATGTTTACAGCTGCAATTTGACATGAATCAAATTCTCGATGTCATCCAATCCTCCGATGAAGCCGAGAGACCCAAGCGTGAATCAGGGCGAGGCCTGGTGATAAGCCGAATGAACGACACGCTCCACGATGCCGTGCTGAGACTTGTCCGACTGCTGGATGCGCCGCACGACATTCCGGTACTTGCGCCGTATGCCATCCGTGAGATCATTTACCGGATTCTCCAGAACGAACAAGGCGATATGATCAAGCAGTTCGCTTTATTCGGCAGCCATGCGCATCGGATCGCGAAGGCAATTGCGCGGCTTAACCGCGATTTCGCACTGCCTCTGCGCATTGACGAATTAGCCGCAGAGGCCCGCATGAGCGCCTCATCCTTGTATTATTACTTCAAGGAAGTAACGGCGATGAGCCCGATTCAGTACCAGAAGCAACTCAGGCTGCAGGAGGCACGCCGCCTTCTCCTTTCCGCAACGATAGAAGCGGCCGATGCCGCTTTCCAGGTCGGCTATGAGAGTCCCTCACACTTTAGCCGCGAATACGCGCGTATGTTCGGTGAGCCCCCGATCAGAGACATCCGGCGTTTCCGCGGCGCGCTGCATTTCAGGGAGACGGTTTATTAGTGCGGTCTATTCGATTTTACAAAGGGAATACACTGACTGAGTAACTAACCTCATCCTCTAATTCATTGCGCCTTCATGTACATAATACAGAAAGAACTAGAGTATATTTTTCACCAAATGGTGTTGAAGCAATATTCGACTGTCGTGGATGATTCATTACGGATTGCAGCTGTTATGTTAAGTTGGGGGGATTCTCGGGGCTTCAGTTGACTGGCAACGAAATAGAGCTGTGCCAGCAGAAGAACACATAAAATTGGTATAACCTTACCTTACGAATGGATTTGACTTCCTTCTTCAAAATGAACGGCCAATACCCCATGGCTTATTAAAAGAACATAGTATAAGCTAACGGGAAAGTATAACGCAATAACCAGGGAGCAGCTCACCGCCACGCGGCAGCTGCTCCCTACTTCCGTTTAAGTAACGGGAGGTTAATGATATAGAATTTAACTGCTTAAGTTAGGATAACTTCATAAAGATCAGATAGATTTTATACAAATACCTCCCCGAATAATCCAATATATGGTATGTTCTATTTGGGAGGGATACTAATGTCATTATACATAGTTGGACAAATTGCGAATTTTCTGTTTTTCTTATCACCATGGGCATTGATCTATCTGCTATATCGCTTTATAA
Source organism: Paenibacillus sp. 01T422 (assembly GCF_056398785.1). Classification (NCBI taxonomy): domain Bacteria; kingdom Bacillati; phylum Bacillota; class Bacilli; order Caryophanales; family Paenibacillaceae; genus Paenibacillus; species Paenibacillus sp. 01T422. The sequence continues at coordinate 10,894 of NZ_JBFTQB010000169.1, forward strand.
AAGCGTACGAGTTGAGAAAACGAACAGATGATGAACTACATCGTAAAATAGATGAATTGAACAAACAAGTTGCAGAAATAAAGGAGAACATGGGTTAATTTCAATTGGGGAGCTGTTAGTCTGGTTAGCCGCTACTCTTATAATTTATTTTAGAATTAAAAGCTTTTTGCCCCGATAAGGTGTACTGGAGAAGTATTGAGTAAAATAACGCGGAGTTGGCCTGGGGGAAGAAAATAATCTTATGCTACATAAAATATGGCACGAATCATTGCGCTAACGAAAAAGAAAGATGATCACCATGCATGGGCTGGCCGAATATACAGTATAAAGAAATCCGTGAGGTGCTATTTGATGCTGTATTCTGTCATGCAACTAATTGGTGGACTTATTCTTTCTTTAGGTTGGATTCCTCAAATTATTCAAATTCTGAAAACGAAATCCGTTTCAGACTTAAGTTTAAAAGCATACTTCCTTATGTTTTTAGGAATTAGTCTAATGGAGGCTTATGCTATTAGTT
>NZ_JBFTQB010000170.1:0-13209 GCF_056398785.1 Paenibacillus sp. 01T422
TGCTCATCCAGATAGTGACGTGCATAGAGACCGGTTAAATTGTCCGTGATTACCATCCGTTTCACTTCCGCATGCAATGAGGCATTCGTCATGGCCAAACCAATATGTCCAGAAAGCACCTGCAGCAATTTGTAGTTATCATAAGAAAAGAAATTCGGCTTGCTATGCGCTACAAGAATAACGCCCTCTACGCGGCCGTTCACTAAGATGGGTGATCCGATGAGCGACCTGGCGTTGCTTAACTGCATGATCTTCGAATTCACCTTATGGGTTGGCAGGTAGTCCGAAATGATAACGGGTTCTTTCGTCCTGTAGATTTGACCAGAGAAGCCCTGGTCCATCGTAAAAGTCTCATGGAACAATGCAGCTAAATTCGTGGCCTGTACTATTAATTTGTCCGAGTTTTGATCCGTTTGCAATATGCAGCTGAAATCGGCGCCGAAGATGCTTAAAATCTCACTGGAAGCCGAGTTGAAAATCTCGTTCAATCGCAAGCTCTGATTAAGCTGCTTCGTGATTTCATTAATTAGGCGGAGCTCATTAATCATGACATTAGACTGTTCATACAGCTTCGCATTTTCAAATGCTGAACCTGCCGTGTCCGCGAGCAATGAGATGAATTGTAAATCAGTGGCATGAATCAAATCATGCTCAAATTGCATATATAAAACCCCGTACACGCCCTGCTTACCGGATAGCGGCGCCGCTACTTTTCCCGTGCTTGGCCCTTCGCTGCCCTTAGTCGGTTCAAAGACCACGGTGCTTTCCATGAAAGCACGCGTACAAATGTCATTCTCAATACTTTGAAAATTCAAGGGCTTGACAGACAGATTCGTCGAATCATTATCTTGAGAAAGCAGCAAATCCACTTGAATATGCGGATATACTCTGTACATGCATTCAATTGCCTCAGTCAGCACGGAATCAACATCAATTTTGGCATGCAGCTTCTTAGATGCCTCAAACAAAATGTCATGCTTTTTAAAATCAAGCTCTCTTTGTTGATTTTGCAGCAGCAAAAGGTCGTATCTGCGGCGGTCCTCAATGCTTTGTATAGAGCTATGAAATGAAAACGATAAGGTGTAAAGTAATTGGATAAGCTCTTTAGGCTCTGCAAGAAAATGGGAGAATAGTCCCAGATAGGCAATGGGTTGTTTATGTTGGTCCAAGATCGGAATGGCGGCAGCAACAATCGAGTCCTGCCTTGAAATAGCCATTTTTTCACCAGACATCACATGTAATTGGGGAATTGCTAAACACCTAGCTAGAGGATTGTCTTCTCGCTGAGCATAGTTCCAGGACATGCCTGTTTGCGAGAATTCATCCATAAACGGGGCTTTATTTAAACAGGCATTAATGACACGAAGATCTCTATTTACGCACAACAGTGCGGTTTGGTGCGGTAGCATCGCTTGTCCAAATTGATAAACCCAATATTCAAACGCATCTTGCAGCGCTTGATCAGAATTGAATTCTCCATAGGAAAAGTTGCTAGGAAGAACAAGTCCTTGCCGAAGAAACTCTTCGAAGTGCTCTGCCGGGCTATGTTGTTTCATACTACGAAGTGGTTCACTCATAGGCTCTCCTCACTAACAAACTATAGTCCTTTTGATCCAGGCTAAACGTTACCTCATTTATCATACTATTTTTCGACTGTTATTGCACGACATTTTCGATTCGTCCTGACGGATTGAGACTTGACACACGCCCCGCTTTTTAATAAAATTAGAAGTCGAGTAACAACATGATTTCGGTGAATGCCATTTGTGATCACCCTCACTGCTTTTGCTCCTGCCAAGACAGCGGCTGAACTACTCTTGTCAGGGAATCACATTATGATTCGTAAGCAAAACCAGGCACTTGTCTTCACCCTGACATCTAGATGCTATCTACTAAACTATTTGTTAAAAAGAAGGAGTTTTTCCTAAATGTCACGTTATACAGGACCTAAGTTCAAATTAAGCCGCCGCGTTGGTATCTCTTTAAGTGGTAACGGCAAAGACATGAAACGCCCATTCCCTCCAGGTCAACATGGCCCAGGACAACGTAAAAAAATGAGCGGTTACGGCGTTCAATTAAATGAAAAACAAAAACTTCGTCACATGTACGGTTTGAACGAAAAACAATTCCGCAACTTGTTCGATAAAGCTTCCAAACTTAAAGGTATCTCCGGTGAGAACTTCATGATCTTGCTTGAGAGCCGTTTGGACAACTTGGTTTACCGTCTTGGTCTTTCCAACTCTCGTGCAGGCGCACGTCAACTCGTTTCCCACGGTCACGTAACTGTGAACGGCAAAAAAGTAGATATCGCTTCTTACATCGTATCTACAGGTGACGTAATCGCGCTTCGCGAAAGAAGCAAAGGTCTTTCCGCAGTGAAAGAAGCTATTGCTAACCGTAACCACTTACCAACTTACCTTGAGTTCAACGATGCAGCAGTAGAAGGCAAATACATCCGTTTGCCAGAGCGCGCTGAGCTTCCTCAAGAAATTGACGAGAAACAAATCGTCGAGTTCTACAGCCGTTAATAAAACTAAACCCCTGAGGGATTTCCCTCAGGGGTTTTTTTGTGTTTATTTAAACTGCGCTAGGTACGAGCTTGGCGCTTGGACGGTGCAGCCCCTACGGAAATAAGCAGGTCCACCAAAGCCATATCCTCTTGTTCTAGTGTAGAAGACGGAACATCCTTAAAAGCTTCTTCGATCTCTGTGCGAGATAGTTCTTGGATATTGCCACTGAATAAGGCCGTTGTAATATTAAGCGCGCTTTCCAGGGCATCTCCCCCATGCACGAGCTTCGTTACTTCGCGAGCAAGCAATTTCTGAGCTTCTCTTTTCTCAGGTTGTGTTTGGACTTCGACTTCCAATCGTTCAATTTCCTCGTGGCTGATAAACGTGAAATACTTCAGGAAACGAATAACATCGTTGTCCGCCGTGCCTAACCAGAATTGGTAGAACTGGTATGGGGATGTTTTGTTTGCATCCAGCCAAATCGCTCCGCCTTCTGTTTTACCGAACTTTTGACCGTCGCTTTTGGTTACAAGCGGTAATGTTACACCGTAAGCTTTGCTCTCCGTCGTTTTGCCAATAAGCTCAAGCCCGGCTGTGATGTTTCCCCACTGGTCACTTCCACCGATCTGCAAGGAACAGTTTTTGGTTTCGTTCAGCTTCAAGAAATCGTAAGATTGCAGGATCATGTAACTGAATTCAGTAAATGAAATACCTTTTGTGATCCTTGAATCAACGGAATCCTTCGCAAGCATGTAGTTCACCGTAAAGTTTTTACCTACATCGCGCAGGAATTCAATAACATTCAGAGATCCAAGCCAATCATAATTGTTGACTAGCTCCGCACTATTATCGATATCCGATGAAAAGTCCAGAAATCTCGATAATTGACCTTTAATACTTTGTGACCATGCCTCTACGGTTTCTGGCCCGTTCAAGGTTCTCTCATTAGCTTTGCCACTTGGGTCTCCAATCAACCCAGTGCCTCCCCCTACGAGCGCTAGAGGAACGTGACCAGCTAATTGAAAGCGACGCAATGTTAAAATAGGCAGCAAACTGCCGATGTGCAAACTATCTGCTGTCGGGTCAAACCCGCAGTACAACACGACTCGCTCTTCGCTTAACTTCTTGTCCAAGCCCTCGCGGTCCGTAATTTGATGAAGCAATCCACGAAACTCCAAATCCTTCAAAATCGACATGTTCATCCATCTCCTTTTTTATGTGGGTATACAAAAAAGCCTTCTTATCCACAAGGGACGAGAAGACTTGACTCGCGGTACCACCCTAATTAAAACAGCAGTTACGTACATCTATAGGAGAATTATCCGTGTACGGCTAACTATTTTCACTCAAGAACCTGTAACGGGGTTTAATCGGTAAATACTACTAATACAGCTTCTGTTGCTGCAAGTTCCTATTTACTGCTCCAGACCGTAATTCACTAACCTGCAGGTACCGGTTCGCACCCTCCACCGGCTCTCTGAAAGCATCCACAAGCTACCTACTGCTGATCTCTCAACGCATTTGATACAATTTATATCATAAATTTCTGGCAATTGTCAAACCATGTAACCACCTTTCTTCCGCACATCATTACCGCTAGCAGGGCAATTATGGTATACTATTAGGGTTCATGTAAGGAGGATATTGGAACTTATGCGCAATTTTTTCGCCAAAATTAATCGCCCTTGGGTAAGAACGACATTCAAAGTAATAGGAATTACGTTAAAATGGACGCTCATTTCTGTCTTTTTAGCAGGAATCGTAGGCGGCTCCGCAGCATTTGGATATGTCAGTGCACTGGTTAAAAAAGATCCTGTCCGCAGCGAAGAAGCCATTCGTCAGCAGATGCAGGAAAACGCCGTAACCGGCTTTGCTTATTTCAATGACGACACCGTCATTGGACAATTGCGAACCGAAGAAGACCGGCGTCTCGCTCAATTGGATGATATTCCGCAAGTTTTGTTAGATGCTGTTCTTTCTATTGAGGACAAAGACTTCAACAAGCATCACGGAATTGATTTCCGCGGGCTTTATCGGGCAGTCACACAGAAGCTGCTCAATGAAGAAGTCCAAACTGGAGGAAGTACGATTACGCAGCAGCTCGCCAGACGGGTATTCTTAACACTGGATCGAGATGATGGCAAGCTGCTCTCAAATTTGATCTTAAAGCGTCAATGCCATCTGCTGCCCAAAAAGCTTACACCACTTACCCGTATCTGATGATTGAAACGGAACAGGAAGCAGCCGAGATTTTGCTGAAAATTCAAAAGCCAGACCTTGATCCGACCAAGAATCAAGCCGCTTATAGTGAAGCTTTGAAAGGCATACATACCCAGTTGCTACGCGGTGGTTATCAAATTTACACAACGATCGACAAAACGATTTATGATTCCATGCACGAAATCTCAAGCAACGATAAAAACTTTGCACCAAATGATGAGAAAAAGGGCATTGAGCAAGTTGGCGCCATCATGATCGATTCCAAGTCAGGAGCCATCAAGGGGATGATTGAGGGTCGGAACTTCTTCGACGAACAACTGAATCACGCTACACAAGCGTTTAGACAGCCTGGTTCAACGATGAAGCCTATCGCCGCATACATTCCAGCCTTAGAAAAAGGAGCCATTCAACCGGCAAGTATTGTGGATGACATTCCGATTATTCTCAAGGACGGTGTCAAAGGTTTCCATCTGCCAGAGAACTGGGATCACAAGTTCCACGGTTTAATGACAGCCAGAAAAGCCTTGAACCAGTCTTACAACATCCCTGCCATCGATATCTTTTTGAATAAAGTCGGTATTAATGACGCCTGGGATTTTGCGAAAAAGCTGGGTATCACTTCTATTCAAAAAGAAGATTATTACGCCCAAACCGGCGTTATCGGCGGACTAAGTCGCGGTACTTCCGTCAGAGAGCTGACAGGAGCCTATGCTTCTATTCCGAACAAAGGACAATATAATGAAACGTTCATGATTCGCGAAATCAAAGATTCGAACGGTCAAGTTATTTATTCTCATGATCAAAAGCCATCCCAGGTCTACTCCCCACAAAGTGCGTATCTAATTACGGATATGATGAAAACGGTGATTAGCCAAGGTACGGCTACCGATCTAATGAAAAAGTATAAATCTTACGGCAAGATCGAGATTTCAGGTAAAACAGGCTCTACGCAAGATGATGCCGATGCATGGTTCATGGGCTTTACACCGGACATTACTGTCGGTGTTTGGATTGGCTATGATCAACCAATCAATAAGTTATCTGCCAAAACACTGCAAACGAATCACGCCAAAGATGTTTGGGCTTTAATCATGAATAAGACGATTGAGCAGAAGCCTGATCTCTTCCCTACCAAAACGTTCGCCAAACCTGATGGTATCGTATCGGCTACCGTATCGAGCTTGTCTGGCAAGTTGCCAAGCGAATTAACAATGAGCTCGAATCTTCAAGTGACCGATATTTTCAACAAGAAATACGTGCCTACGGAAGTTGACAATGTCATGGTGCGGATGAAAATCAGCTCCTATAACGGCTTGAACTACATGGCACAGGATCAGACACCAGTCGATTTCGTCCAAGAAAAAACAGTTATTAAACGCCAGAAATCGATTTCCCAACTGCTCAAAGAAGTCCAGGACGCTATGAACAAACTTCCTGAGAAGAGCAGAAAGCCAATCGATAATTACAAACCGACCGATTATGATGATGATGCTCCTTCTGAAGCTGACCCAAGGGTTGATGACGGCAAAGAGCCAACAGCTCCAACGAACATAGCAGCAACGAAGTCCGGGGAAACGGTCTCCATTACATTCCAGCCAAGCGCGAACTCGGATATAGTCGGTTACCGCATCTATCGTTCGGATAACCACGGCAAGTTCCAACTATTAGGCGGCAAGGTTGTATTAGCCGGTGCGGATTCGAAGTTTGTCGATACGATCCCTGCATCAAGCTTAATGGGATACTACGTGACTGCTGTCGATGTAGCGGGCAAAGAATCAGTGCCAAGTCGCTCGTCCTATACGGACGGAAGCTCGCTTGATTCATTATTTGTCCCATCTGAAGAGGGCACACAAGTTCCTGGTTCAACCACTTCTCCTGATGGCGCAACTGAACCACCATCCCCGACAGCGAAGGATGCACCAGGTGCTCCAACCGGGATTAAAGCCAAAGCAGACGGAGCAGGCATTACGCTCTCATGGAAAGCAAATGCTGCGAAAGAGAAAGTCAAGAAATATAACATCTATTTTAGCAATAAGGAAAAAGGCACCTATACCAAGCTCGGCTCGGTAGACGGTGGCACRGAATTTCATTATTATGCAGCGGCGTACAATGGATTCTACAAAGTAACGGCCATCAATGACTCAGGGGAGTCCAAACCATCTGCTTCCATTGCCTATAATGAATAAGAAAAGAACCTAGTGATGATTATCATCGCTAGGTTTTTTTCTGTACGTGAAATTGAACGCAGTTGCCACCTAAAGAAAAATGAACAAAAGGCTGCCTTAGCAGCCATTCCTGACCTACTAAGACAGCCTATGTTGGATAATCCTTAGTCTTCAATCGTTGATAAGTCGCCAGTTGGAAGATTGAGCTCCCAAGCTTTTAGGACACGGCGCATAATTTTGCCGCTACGTGTCTTCGGCAGCTTGTCTTTGAATTCAATTTCACGAGGAGCAGCATGTGCGGAAAGTCCTTCTTTTACAAATTTGGAAATGTCCGCTTTCAGCTCATCGGATGGAGTGAATCCTTCACGCAGTGCGATAAATGCTTTGATGATTTCGCCGCGCATCGGATCAGGTTTGCCAATTACCCCAGCTTCTGCAACGGCAGGATGCTCAACAAGCTTACTCTCAACCTCGAACGGACCCACCCGCTCGCCAGCTGTGTTGATTACATCATCAACGCGGCCTTGGAACCAGAAGTACCCTTCTTCATCTTGATAAGCTGAATCACCAGATACGTACCAGCCTGTTAATCTGAAATATTCTTCATACTTGGACGGATTGTTCCAAATTTTGCGCATCATTGACGGCCATGGCGTCTTGATGGCCAGGTTACCCATCCGGTTCGGAGGCAAGACATTCCCTGCATCGTCAATAATAGCCGCTTCAACACCCGGAATCGGACGTCCCATGGAACCAGGCTTAATCGTCATGGATGGGTAGTTACAGATAAGCTGTCCACCTGTTTCGGTCATCCACCATGTGTCATGAATCCGTTGGTTGTACACTTTGAGTCCCCAACGAACGACTTCCGGGTTTAGTGGCTCACCAACGCTCAGCACATGACGAAGCGACGAAAGATCGAAACCGGACACAACATCATCACCAGCGCCCATCAACATACGGAAGGCTGTCGGTGCGCTATACCAAACGGTTACTTTATATTTTTGCAGCGTATTATACCAGTCCTGAGGACTAAAACGTCCTCCACGAATTACGTTCGTAGCCCCATTCAACCATGGTGCAAAAATCCCGTAAGAAGTTCCTGTTACCCAGCCTGGATCAGCTGTACACCAGTAAATATCGTCTTCTTGGAGATCCAATACGATTTTACCCGTATAGTAATGTTGAATCATCGCATTCTGTACATGGAAAACACCTTTGGGTTTACCAGTTGAACCGGATGTATAATGAATAATGAGCCCATCCTCACGGTCCAACCACTCGATTTCAAGTTCCGAAGAAGCCGCTTCCATCTCTTTGTAGAAATCAACATGGCCTTCTGCAGGCTCCACATTTTCACCAACAACGATGATGTGTTTCAGATTAGGAAGTTCACTCGAAGGAACCCGGGAAAGCAAGCTTGGCGTCGTCACAATCGCAACGGCTTCACTGTCTTCCAGACGATCTTTCACGGCAGTTTCCATAAAAGCTTCAAACAAAGGCCCTACTACAGCCCCTACTTTCAGCGTTCCAAGCAAGGCATAGTACAGTTCAGGCGTACGTGGCATGAAAATAAATACGCGCTCACCTTTGCCGATGCCAAGACCACGAAGCACATTACCGAACTGATTGGATCTGTCTTTCATCTGTCCAAATGTTACGGCCTCTTCTCTTTGGTTATCGCTGTAATACAGAGCAACCTTATCCTTCCTCGACGATTCAGCATGACGATCAATGGCTTCATAAGCCATGTTCACTTTGCCAGTTTCATACCAGGAGAAGCTCTTTTCGATGTCTTTCCAGTCAAAATTTGCGTGTGTTTCCTCATAATTTTTCATGTTAGGATTTGCAGCTACCGCTTCAACGAGTTCGACTTTCATTTGATCCATGTACGTAAAACCCTCCTCACGAGATAAACCGCTTTCATTTTACTGATGTTTTCGAGCAAAATGTGATCGATTTTTGACATATTCTATTATATCACACGAAGAATTATTCGCCTACGCCTAAGTTCAGCTTTTATTTCCAAATAAAAYTTGGTATAAAGGGACTATGACCTAACGGAAAAGGAATCATCATCATGCTGTTTTTCAAAAGGAGAGCTAAGGTTATGCAGCATACCAAAATATATCACTCATTTCGCCTGCGCGCAGCTCCCGATCAACCAGAAATTATGATAGAAGGTCCTGTTTCTGCTGAGAGCTTGCAAAGTCTCACAATGCATAGCAAATTAGATGCCTTCCGTAGACCTAAGGAACAACTGGAAGCGCTAATTGAAATTGCGGAATTACCTGAGGGCCGAATCATCATAGCCAGAGACGGCGCTACCATTGTCGGGTATGTCACCTTCCATTATCCAGACGAAATAGAACGGTGGTCACAAGGCCATATGCAGGATTTGATAGAGCTCGGTGCTATAGAAGTTGCGGATGACTATCGCACCATGGGGCTCGGCAAGCGGATGATTCGCCTTGCTTTCGAGGACGAGCAGATGGAGAATGTCATATGCTTCACCACGGAGTATTATTGGCATTGGGACTTGGAAAATAGCAAGCTCACCGTCTGGGAGTACCGACAAATGATGGAGAAGTTGATGAAAAGCGTCGATATGATCTGGTTCGCTACGGATGATCCTGAAATCTGTTCGCACCCAGCCAATTGTTTAATGGTCCGTATTGGCAAGCAAGTGCCAATATCATCTGTGGAGCAATTTGATCGCATTCGTTTTCAGCAGCGCTTCATGTACTAAGATAAATTAGACTAATCTTTGAATTTATAGAACTTCAAGCAAGCATGTTAGCTCATTCGGGGGAATGTGAGATATGAACAAGAAGACATCAAATCCTGTCTTTATCTATGATGACGAAGAAATTCACTATAAATTTAATGAGGATCATCCCTTTAACCAAGACCGTCTTGTGATGACGGTGGATTTGTTGCGCAAAGCCGGTGCGCTTCCGGACAACGCTCTCTGGACGCCTCGTGTCGCAACAGACAGCGAGCTGCTGTGGGTTCATGCACCGGCTTATATCGAAGCCGTGAAAGCCCTTAGCGCTTCCGTGCCAGAGGATAGATGGGCCAAAGAAGCGGCACGCTTCGGACTCGACACCGATGACACGCCTTTCTTCCCCGGGATGCATGACATCACGGCGAAGATCGTAGGCGGCTCTATTACCGCTGCAGAGCTGGTCATGTCTGGTCAGGCCCCGCACGCCCTTCATCTGGGYGRCGGGCTGCATCACGCACTGCAGAGCAAGGGTGCGGGCTTCTGCGTCTACAACGACGCTTCAGCGGCGATTGCTCACGCCAAAGAGACGTACGGCGCAAAGGTGCTGTACGTCGACACGGACGTGCATCATGGGGATGGCGTACAGTGGAGCTTCTACGCCGATCCCCAGGTATGCACGCTGTCCATTCATGAGACGGGGAAATTTCTATTCCCCGGCACAGGAGCCGTGAACGAACGTGGGGAAGGCGACGCGTTCGGAACAAGCATTAACATCCCGATGGAGCCTTACACCGAGGATGAGTCGTGGCTGGAATGCTTCGGCGAGGTGCTGACCGAGACGATCGCCCGCTTCCAGCCGGACGTTATTATCTCGCAGCATGGGTGCGACGCCCATGCGTTCGACCCGCTCGCGCATGTGCACTGCTCCATGCGCGTGTACAAGGCTATGCCCGAGCTCATCCACTCCCTTGCGCACCAATGGTGCGAAGGGCGGTGGGTTGCGCTCGGGGGCGGCGGGTACGACATCTGGCGTGTCGTACCACGGGCTTGGAGCCTGCTCTGGCTCGTGATGAGCGAGCAGGCTGTTATGCCCCAGCTGGCGGCGCAGCCGCAGCTGAAGCTGCCCCAGGCGTGGCTGGACGCCTGGCAGAGCAAGAGCCCGGTCCAGCTCGTGGATACGTGGCTGGACCCTGTGGATGCTTGGGCGCCAATTCCGAGGCGCCAGGTCATTACCGAAAAGAACCGGCAAACGAAGGATCTCTCAATGATGTATTTGAAGTAAAGGATACAAAAAAAGAGTTAAGCAAGTTGTACATGCTTAACTCTTTTTAATGCTCTCTTGTGCAACTGCAACTGACTCTTTTCCCCAAGCCCCACTTAACTACAGCTGCTTCACAATTTCCTCAACCATCTTATAAGAATTCTCAGATGCTTGAACCGTGAATTCTGCAAAGTTCACATGAGCAGAGCCATCTGCTTTATCAGACATCGAGCGAAGCACGACGTATGGAATAGCATTCATGGAACAAACCTGTGCAACAGATGCTCCTTCCATTTCCACACAAACACCGCCAAGCTCTGTATTGAGGCCAGCTACGACTTCACGGCTAGCAATAAACTGGTCGCCGGAGAGCACTCTCCCCTTTTTCACTTTACCTGCAAAAAGCTTCTCACCGGACGCAACCGCCAATTCCACCAGCTTGCTATCCGCTTCAAAAATAGATTTCGCTTCATAAGGAATGATGCCTCGTGCGAATCCGAGCGGTGTAACATCCATGTCATGCTGCATGCATTCACTGGAAACGACAAGATCGCCGATATTCAGTTCGGGATCCAATGCACCAGCAACACCTGTGAATATAACGGCTTCAACACCGAATTTATCGATTAAAATTTGCGTGGTTACGGCAGCGTTAACCTTCCMTACGCCCGTGCGGCAAACGACCACTTCTTTGCCGAAATACGTCCCTTCTCTGAAGGTAATTCCCGCTTTCACTGTTTCACGCACATTCGTCATATGCGCAACAAGTAGTTCAATTTCTTCATTCATCGCACCGATTAGTGCAAGTTTGTTCCAAGTCATTTCATCGATCCTCATTTCAGTTATGTATAATGGAGAAAACCTCTAAGCGGCGTCATCCTCGAAAGGAATAGTTCGTTTAGAGGCTTAAGTTCACTAGGCTTGTGTAACAGAGTTACGATTAATCACTTCATGCGGTAAAATGACCTGCATGTTATCCGTTGATTCTTTATTCATCAACTTCGTCAGTAAACGCATTGATACCGCTCCGATATCATACATCGGTTGGGCAACTGTCGTAAGCGTCGGTCTTACCATGGAAGCCATGCGAATATTATCCACACTGATTACAGCAATATCCTGCGGTACTTTAAGTCCGCTATCTTGAATCGTGTGAATGGCGCCAATCGCCATTTCGTCTGTTGCTGAGAAAATTGCGGTTGGACGAGGTGAAAGCTCCAAGAAATATTTGACAGCGTCGACACTGGATTCATATCGATAGTTACCTATACGAACATACTCATCACGCAGCTCAATTCCTGCTGCATCGAGTGCTTTCTTGTACCCTTGATAACGCGCGAATCCATTAGCTGGATCGTGTAAAGTTCCGGAAATCATCGCAATGTCGCGATGTCCCGCTGCGATTAACACATTAACAGCGTCGAATGCGGCTTTCTCATGATCAATATCCACGGAAGGCATCGTTTGCGCCTCGTCCTTCGTTCCACACAAGACAACGGGAACGGAAGAGGTGCGGAAAGCTTGGATATGATCTTCTGTCACAACGCCACCCATGAAGAGCAAGCCATCGACTTGTTTTTCCAAAAGTGTGTTAATAACGCGAATTTCTTTTTCCTTCTTCTTATCCGCATTACACAAAATAATATTGTAGTGATACATATTCGCAATATCTTCAATTCCACGTGCTACTTCAGCGAAAATTGAGTTCGAAATATCGGGAATGACGACACCAACAGTTGTCGTTTTCTTGCTTGCCAAACCTCTTGCCACCGCATTAGGGCGGTAACCGAGACGTTCAATGGCTTCAAAAACCTTCTTACGCGTTTGTGGCTTTACGTTCGGATTGTTGTTTACAACCCTAGAAACGGTTGCCATGGATACGCCTGCTTCTCTAGCTACATCATAAATGGTTACGGTCACGGTTACTCTCTCCATTTTCAAAAGTATTCTGCGAGCCTAGTATATTACCGTTATGATACGACAATTTAATCCATCTTGCAATGAAAAATGAAAATACTTTGAAAATAATTTCATTTTGTTTTCAAAAGTTGCACAAATATGTACAAAAGCCAATCCATAAAGGATTGGCCGCATGCGCTTATGTCGAAATTGCGCTCTGTGTGATTTGAGATAGCCGTTTGCGAATTTCTTCGGTCCATGGCTCATCACCAAGCGATTGTGCCAGCAGTAAGATGTCCAGAAGCTCATTTATACGTTCTTCTACAATCTTTTCCATGGAATCATTCATATGTTCTTTCTCAGTGACTTTAAGCAGCAAGAAAGCCACTTCCGATAGCTCGTGAAAAAACAGCTGCTGCTTCTCAG
>NZ_JBFTQB010000171.1:0-8881 GCF_056398785.1 Paenibacillus sp. 01T422
TTGTCGTATACATAATCCCCGAAGATTAACTTCGGGGATTTTTTCCTTATTTTACCGTTGTAGCAGGTGTAGCTTGTAGGATGACGAATAGATAACGAAAATACAAAGTTAGGTGGTATGTGGTCATGAAAGTACTTGTTACAGGTGCCGCGGGCAATGGTGGCCAAGCTGTCTGCAGAGCGTTAGTTCAGGCAGGTTATGCGGTTAGAATGGCCGACATTATGCCTCCGAATGTGGACGATTTGAGAGATCTCGAATTCGTAAGATGCGACACGAGATCTCCTGGCGATGTACGTTCAGCGGTACAAGGAGTGGACGCGGTTGTTCATCTGGCAGCTTGGCACTGCGCACATAATCCACCTGTAAGCGATGAAACTATTTTTGCTGTGAATGTGGATGGCACATTTCATGTGATGGAAGCCTGCAAGCAAGCGGGGATTCAATCTATCGTCTACGCTTCTTCAATGGCCTATGGCTGGGGATCGGTCTACGGAGTCAGTAAAGTTATTGGCGAAGATTTGTGCAGAACTTATCATGAAATGACGGGGGCTTCCATCGCGATGCTTCGTTACCATGAGTTCATTCCTCGCCCCTACTTAGAATTCGGCGCACGCTTGCTTCGTAATGGTGTGGATAGAAGGGATGTAGCTGAAGCTACTGTTGCTGCTGTTAAAGCCGTTTTGGAAAAGAGTGTGGGGCTATTCCGTACAATTGTTCATACGAATCATGGTATGCCGATGGATGTCATTCAAGATTTTAAGGAAAAGGGTCCAACATGGTGCGAGTCGCAAGTTCCAGGTGCGATGCACTTGCTGAACAAATACGAGATCGAATTGCCGGAGCAGGTGGAACAACATGACCTTTCTGAGGCGGAAGAAATTCTGGGGTGGAAACCTCGATATAACTTCCTTGCGTTTATAAAAGACCTGAAAGCACGCGATGAGAAAGGTATCGATGTATCCAACTTGAAGGTACCTTCTGAAATTCCAACAATATGAGCCGTATGAGCCCTCCATAGAAATGAAAAAACCGGGACCCCATGTAACATGAGGTCCCGGTCTTTCATTTATCCGATAACAGTTTCAATAAACTTCTCTAACGAAGAAACATCGGTCAAGTTCTTATTACATTCGTGACCATTCATACATAAATAGTTCCCGACAGCTTTATAATAATCAGGTGTTGTGTGAGCCGGCCTTTTTTTGGAGATTGCCGTAAATAAAGCGAGTTCTTCATACTTATTGCATAAAAAACAAAAGCTTTTCTTGTTAGTGGGGGTATATTTGCCCTCTACACCAACGAATTGCCCGTTTAAATGATAAACAATGAACAACTTATTCGTGGAGATATCGATCCAGTTAAGATAAGTGACATACCGATAATCGATCTCTGATAAATCAGGCAGCTTTAGTTTTTTATTCTTGGGAAATAGTTTGAGAATCTGGTTTGCGCTAATTTGCGGAAATTCCACCAAATGAGGCTCTAACGCCTTCAAATGCTTTTGAAATTCATCGGCTGTTCGCAGCTTAAAGATAGCTTCCAGCATTTCTTTCTGGTTATCCGTAACGTCTGGAAATAGTTCAGCTATCTTCGATTCTGAGCTATATCGAACCGATTCCAATACTTTCGGATCTGCGTTCGTTCGGAGTGCATTCTCCAAAATTCCAGCTTGTTTTTTAATAAAATTGAATTGATGATTTCTTATAAATGGTTCACACATGAGGAACAGCCCCTTATTTTATAATCGTAAAAAGAATAAGGTGCAAAGCCAAATTGTGGAACCGATATATGCTCTATTAGGCGATATTCCTACTACTCATATCTCGCCCATGCAAAGTATCGCCTCCGAAACAGGCTTTGCATGAGACTGTGCCAATCTGGCAATCGCTTATTGCCATCGAAACCAACTCCTTTATACCTGCGATACTGTCTATTATAAGAAAAACAGCTCCGAATTTCAAAGGAAAGTCTAGTATAAGTAAAAATTACCTGATAAGAGACGAAGGAGCTCCATTGGCAGCTCCTTTTTGAAAGTGTCTAGACTATTTGTCGGAAGGGAACTAGGGTCCGTTATTTTCAAGAAAAGTTGAAATTTCCATGTGTAAGGGGAACTACGTTCCTCTATTTTGTCATTTTCACCTGAAAAACAGCGTGGACGCTGAATAGCACCCTACAGTTCCTCCTAGATGGGAGATTGCTCATTTTCCATGAAATAGAGCACTAACTAGCACTATAGTTCCCATGAGTAAAGGTTTAGACGGATTTGTTAATAAGTGATACGAGATTTGCTTCGGTTTCAAAATTAACGGTTCATTTCCTATATTGATCAGTGGGATTCCAGATTTTGATGATGAGTTTAGGTTTTGATGATTTATTGTATGTAAGGGTTTACATATGATGTGTGTATTGGCTTTTCACACTAGTTAGCAGTGATGCCTAAGAGTCCATGAGTTTCATGATTAAGAAGGGGGATGTAAGTTTGAACAAGGTATTCAAAGTATCTTTGCAGCGGAAGATCAGCTTGATGCTCGCAGCAACTTTAGTTTTCGCAGGTCTGCCAGCAGGTTTCTCCCAAGCTGATGCGATGGGTGAGGCGACAGGTACACCTGGTGGTGTGGATGCCAACTTGCTGAAATTGTGGCTGAAGGCAGATCCATCGAGTATGACCCTGAGCGGAATTGGTGAAGTAACGAAATGGAAGGACAGCAGCCCGCAAGGCAATGATTTCATCAATGACGGGACGGTTGGTGACAAGAGTCCGCGGACGAAGCCGAAGTATGTGGCATCCAATCCATCATTGAATTTCCAACCATCGGTACAATTCATCCGTTCAGGTAACGGAAGTCTCTTATTGGACCCAGACGGCTTGTTTGCACAGAATGAGCAGGTTGCACAGGCGAGCGCTTATGTGGTTGCGGGCGGGATTTCGTTATCCAATCAGACCTCACAGATCTTCTATGAAAATTTACAAGGAACCGGAAAGTTCGGGGCTTATATCCCTTYCTTTTCGAGTACCTCACAAATCCTATGGGATTCAGGTGCTGTTACATCTGGTAATCCACGTCTCACGACGGGTTATCAAGTGCCGCCTCTTTCATACAACAGTTGGGGCTTCCAGTATGAATCGCACCCATCAGTTTCTACTAACGTGTATCAAGCAATTACATTAGATGGACAAACAATAGCTAAGTCAACGCAGGCTCGCCTTGCAATGGTTGGCAACGGGAGCAACCCTATGTCACTGGGATCAGCGGTTACCGGAGGATCTGGTTATGATGGGCAAATCGGCGAGATGATCGTCTTTGGGGAGACGCTAAGTGACATACAGCAAGATCAAGTGCAAACGTACATGGCCCTTAAGTTTGGCACCCCGCTGAGAGGGAAGGATTATGTATCAGCCGGCCTGTCGCATCAAGTTGTATGGCCCGCAGCGGCTAATGCTGCATTTGGCAATAACGTAGCAGGGATTGTTCGAGATCAGCAAGGTGCACTGGCTCAAGAGTCAAGCCGAAGCAGTGAAGGCAAGGCAGCTTCTCAGGTTATCATCAGCGCCAAAGGAACTTTGGCAGATAAGCAGTACCTTCTCTGGGGAGATAATGGCAGCACGTCGCCATCGGTGCCTTACGGGACTGGGTTCAAGCAGTCGGCGCGGACGTGGAAAGTCCAGAATTCCGGCAATGTAGGGACCGTGCAAGTCGCTTTCCCGGAGGGGATGCTCCCGTTAGGAGGATTGCTGCTAACGAGTACAAGCGGTGATTTCAGCGATGCGGTACCGCATCCGTTGGCTTCAGTGGAACTTCATGGAGGAGTCTACTATGCAGCGGATACGGAGCTGGCAGACGGATCCTACTTCACCTTTGCAGAGAAAATGCCGGAAATCCAGCTAACTAGCCTTGATGTCTGGGCGGGCAGCCAAAAGTTAGGGATGAATCTACCATTTTCACCTTCCAAAATGGGCGGGTACGAGGTCACTGTCCCCCAGGATGGCAATCCTGTCCGGTTAGAGATGCAAGTTGGCGCCGGTATTGCGACGACAGTGACTCTGACGAATAACAATGGATTGAATCAATCCGTGAGTGATTTTGCCAATGTGCCGCTAGCACCTGGCCTGAATAAAATCGATATTCGTCTATCGAATGGTGATGCGATGAACACTTATACACTTCAAGCCTATAGGCTATCTGCCAAAGGAACGAATGGCCAAATACCGATGAACGCAAGCACGGTCACTGCCAGTTCCTATCAGCCGAACACGACGAATATTCCGGCGAATGTGGTGGATGGTATTTGGGATAATGATGTCCGCTGGTCGGCTTCGGGGCATGGCGAGTGGCTGCAGTTCGATCTAGGGCAACCAGAGAAGGTTACCTATTTGAATATAGCTTTCTTGAATGCGCTCGACCGCCAAACTCATTTTGAGATCATCGGTTCGAATCAAGCGGATTTCCAGAATCCGACCGTGCTGCTTCCCAAACGGACAAGCCGTGTGCTTAAAGTTACCGATGAGAGTATTCAGCCTTATGTGCTAAGTAATCCGGCATCTGTTCGGTATTTGCGGTTGGTTGGATACGGCAATACTGCTTCGGGAAGCTCGGGCAGTTGGAACAGCATTACAGAAGTTGAACTTTACACGGGGACTGCGCCTGAAGTAGAGGAGCCCACAGTGCCCAGCGGTCCGCCGCAAGCAGGAGATAAGCCAGTGGAGCCACTTCCTCCCGTTAAGGTGATCAAAGTCAATTCTTCGGAAGGCCTGCAGGCTGCGCTGGATCAAGCCACTAAAGGTACGACGATTGAATTGCAGAATGGTACTTATCAACAAAATGGTCCGTTCGTAATTAAGGATAGAAAAGGAACGGCTGCGCTTCCGATACGGATTGTTGCTGCGGAACAAGGCAAGGTAGTTATTGCTGGCGATAGTTACATGCATTTCGAGAATTCTGAGTATATCGAGGTTGAGGGGCTAACGTTCCACTCAGGTGGCGGAACGGAGCATGGTGAGGATACTCTGCGCAGCAGAGCGGTACCGGAAGACAGAATCGCTAGTATGAACGGCTTGCATCCGGGTGTGCAGCTGTACGATTCCAGCAATATTTCTATTTTACGTAATACATTTGCTTTGGATGAAACAGGTCAGAAATATCGTTTCACCAAGGCTGAGAACAACATCAGCAAACAAATCTGGTGTGTCATCGGCGTGGAGAAAAGCTGCCGTTATGGCGCCAATTATGACCCGAATGGAGCCGTCTACACCGGAGAAACATCACAAACGCCGAACTCTACGCTGCTTACGGACAGCGGGACTGACAGGCATTATATTCGGGTTGAGGGGACGAGCAGCCACAACCGTATCGCGTATAATGATATCGGACCGAAAACCGGCTTTGGGGCCGTAATCACGTATGATGGCAAAGACGCGGTATCACAATACGATGTGATTGAATACAATCATTTTCATGATATCGGCCCGCGAGTGACTAATGGATTGGAAGCGATCCGTCTTGGACTCTCCGGATTATCTTTGGCTCCCGGACATGTCACGGTTCAATACAATCTGTTCGACGGATTAAACGGTGAGGACGAAATCGTCTCGGTGAAGAGCAGTGACAACACAATCCGCTATAACACAATACTCAATTCATATGGAGGAATGGTTGCCCGCCACGGTCATCGCAACAGCTTCTATGGCAATTTCATCATCGCGGATGGCAAGAAACCGGGTACTAGCGGCTTCCGCATTTATGGCAATGATCACAAAATCTATAATAATTACATGGAAGGTCTTACCGATGATGCTGTTCAGCTGGATGGTGGCACGGAAGATGCTGGACCGGATGGGGGGACGAATCCGATTATTCGCTGGGGTACTGGGGCGAACGACTTCGCGGAGCTGAGGAGCCTTGCGCCCGAGAGACAGCAGGAGCTGTTGCGCGGACATTGGAGACAATACGATGTGCAGATATATAATAATACATTCGTAAACTTAGGCAACAAAGCGTCGGCGGTAAAAATTGCGCAACGCACGTTCCAGCCAACAGGAACACAAATTTATAACAATCTGATTTTCAGCAACGTTGGGACTATTTTCAATGAGACCAAAGATATCACAGACGCAGGCCGGCCCACTTATGTCGGCAATATGACCGACGGCCTTGCTGCGGTGGCAGCGAATGCTACTGTTGTAAGCGCCACTTACAAAGGGGATCTGAAGCTTGTTCGTGGCAGCGATGGATTAATTCGTCTATCGCCGTTAAGTCCTGCGGTTGATGCAGCCAAAGGTTCATACATTGCTTCAGATGATATGGACGGTCAGAGACGGATACATACCGCTGATGTTGGTGCGGATGAGTACGAACCGGCTAGTGAATTGGCACAACGTCCGTTGACTGCTGCTGACGTAGGGCCGACGGCTGGACGGAGCCTGCCAACGGAAGAGGGGACGCCAGACTTAAGCAGTTCCGACAATGGTTCGGCACCTGCGCCAACGCCTGTACCTTTGCCTAATCCGGTACCTGAACCAAGCAACCCGTTGCCTGGAAACCCGTCAACAACTGCACCGCCGCAGGAATCTTTCGCTGACGTGTCGAAACATTGGGCATCAGATGCAATTACTCGCGCTGCTGCCAAAGGCATCGTGAACGGCTACTCGGATGGGAGCTTCAAGCCTGACGAACCGATGACTAGATTGCAATTTGCGGCAATATTGGTTCGTGCTCTAGGCTTGAAGACTGAACCATCGAAACGAACATTTACCGATCAGGCAGATATTCCATCATGGGCGGATGGAGAATTAGGAGCAGCTCTGGAAGCAGGTATTCTTCAGGGATATGAAGACCAGTCATTACGGCCCAATGCCTCCATTAACCGGACTGAAATGGTTGTTATGCTAGTAAGGGCTTATTCACCGAAAGGGGATATCTCACCTTCAACCACGTTTAGCGACAGTTCGCAGATTCCAGCTTGGGCATTACCTGCGGTTTCACAAGCCGTTTCCTTAGGGCTAATCAATGGTCGGGAGAATCAATCCTTCGAGCCGTTCATTACAGCCACAAGGGCGGAAGCCGTAACAGTCGTCATGCGTATGTTGGATCGGCACTAGTTTCTGCTTATAAATGGCACATGGTATGCAGCAGATTTGGCCTCCCGGAATAATTTCGGGGCTGAACTGCTGCATTTGGTGCTTTATACAATCGAATGAAAAGGAGCTTGGGATTATGAACGGTACTTGTCAATTAGATAAAGAGAACTGGGGTCATTATTTGGATTTGAAAGCGATTATCCAGGAGGCAGAAGCTGCATTAACGTCTCCGATTGTACATATCACAGAAGCGAGAGCACTGCAAAGCCCCGGGAGTGCGCACGATTATTATTCAAACGGCGATTACTGGTGGCCAAATCCGAACACACCGGATAGGCTGCCGTATATTCGCCGGGATGGTGAAAGCAATCCCGATAATTTCCATGAACATCGAATCCTGCTTAGACGGATGCGGACTTTGGTCGCGTATTTGACTTCCGCTTACCGCATAACGGGAGAGCAGCGCTATGCATCGAAGGCGGTACAGCTGTTAGACGCATTTTTTCTAAACGAGACTACACGAATGAATCCGCACCTGCTTTATGCTCAGGCGATACCTGGTGTATGTGACGGACGAGGGATCGGGGTCATCGATACCCTGCATTTGATTGATGTGGCGGCGGCTGTTCATGTGCTGAAAAGTGAGGACACCTCCTTGCAGGATCAAAAGGTACTAGAAAAGGTCATCGTATGGTTCGCGGACTATTTGCAATGGATGAATGAGCATCCGCAAGGGGTGGAAGAAAGAAATGAACCCAACAATCACGGGATCTGCTGGTTCGTACAAGCTGCTGCGTTCGCGAAATTGACCGGAAACCAAGTTATGCTCGCTTGGTGCAGAGAAGAATATAAGAGCCGATTGCTCGTGGAACAAATGGAGGCAGATGGCAGTTTTCCAAAGGAATTATCTCGTACGAAGCCTTATGCCTATTCCTTGTTCACGTTGGACAATTTTGTAACACTAACTCATATTCTTTCTACGCCAGACGATAACCTATGGGAATACCAGCTTTCAGATGGTCGAGGCGTTCGGAAAGGAATCACTTTTCTTTTACCGTATTTGGAAAATAAACAATTGTGGCCATATGGGGCTGATGTAGAATACGATGAAGACTGGCCGGTTGCGATGTCGTTCTTATTGCTTGCTGGGCTTGCATGTGATTCCCAAAGGCTGATTGCTTTATGGAGAACGCTCGATCAAAATCCACGACAGGATGAAGTCAGACGAAATATGGCAATCCGGCAACCGCTGCTTTGGCTATGAGTTGTCATATCGACAAGACGGTTCCACATATTTTCGTTATAATAATTGAAAGCAGTTACATCATGGCGATAAGGGGTTAGTGCTAATGAAGTTTAATCGGATCCGGTTCAATAAACGCAGTGTTATCGTTACTTGGCTTACATCTTATATTTCGGTTCTTCTCGTTCCGATCATCATTAGCGGAATTTTATATGCGGCGTCCTGGCATGTAGTCGAATCGGAGGTGAATCGGGCCAACAATAACGCACTGAAACAGATGGAATTGGCGATCGACAACAGCCTAGGCGGTATTGAGCGATTAAGTTTGGAAATTTCGCTCAATAAACAGGTGAACGCTTTTATCAATACTTCACAACCGCTTACGGATAACGATTATTACGATTTAGTCACGATATCCAATGATTTGCGGGTCTATCAGACTGCGAACGAGTTCATTGAACAAATTTATCTGTATTACAAAAATAGTGACACAGTCATATCCACGCGCAATCGGACGGATAGTCGCCAATTATTTCAAATGTTGGATGGACAAACCCTTAAAG
>NZ_JBFTQB010000172.1:0-8839 GCF_056398785.1 Paenibacillus sp. 01T422
GCCGAGGCGATCCCTCGGCATCACGATGTAGTCGAAGCCGCTCAGCAGCGTCTTCCCGCCTTCAAAAGCTTTGGTGACGGCTTCCAGCTCCATCACCTTCTTGCCAAGGCGGCTGCCAGCCAGCGCCATGTCTAGCTTATCTCCGGGACCGTCCACTTTGTGGTCCCGCAGCTCCTCGGCTCGCTGCACGCGCGCCTTTTGCTTCGTCGTGCGCGCCTTCGCGCCGCGACGGAGCCAAGCCAACTCGCGGCGCATGAGATTCTGGCGCTTATCTTCGCTGGATGCTTCGGACTCCATCCGCTCCGCCTTTTTCTCGAGGAACGCCTCATAGTTGCCCTCGTAGCTGTAGATCTTGCCCCGGTCCAGTTCCAGAATGCGGTTCGTGACCCGCTCCAGGAAGTACCGGTCATGGGTAACGAGCAGCAACGCGCCGCGCCATTTGCCGAGGAATTCCTCGAGCCAGATAGCGGTCTCGTTATCAATATGGTTCGTCGGCTCATCCAGGATGAGCAGATCGGCTGGTTGAATCAGAACGCGCGCCATCGCGACGCGTTTGCGCTGCCCGCCGGACAGCAGGCCGACGGGCTTGTCGAACTCGCTGATGCCTAGCTTCATCAGCACGGTTTTGGCCAAGGTGCTGGCTTCCCAGGCACCTTGTTCATCCATGCGCGACTGGGCTGTGAACAGCCGCGCTTGCTTTTTCTCGCTGGAGGGATCTAGCTCCAGCTCCGCAAGTGCCAGCTCATAGTCGCGCAGCGTCTTCATGAGCGGCGTGTCGCCGTGGAATACTTGCTCAAGAACCGTGGAGTTCGGATCGAACTCCGGGTTCTGCGGCAAGAATTCCACTCGGAAATGGTTCGCGTGCAAGAGCTTGCCGCGATCCGCTGTTTCAAGTCCCGCTAGCAGCTTCAGCAGCGTGGACTTGCCTGTGCCGTTCACGCCGATGAGACCGATGCGCTGCTTCTCATTCACCGAGAAGTTGATGTCATCGAACAAAACTTTGTCGCCAAAGGTTTTGGTAATATTGACTGCACTCAAAATATTCATGCTTCTACAGGCTCCATGACATAAGCTGCAAGAAGTGCTGCTGTGTTAACTACAGCATCCATATGCGTTCGCTCCATGCTGTGTGAAGCATGAACACCAGGACCAACCAGTGCCGCGCGAATATCGCGTCCACCTTTGAGTGCCGCCGAGGCGTCTGAGCCATACCTTGGATAAATATCAACCGCGTAGCCGATTTCCAGCTTTTCGGCAAGCTCGATCATTTTGGAAGTCATCTGATAGTCATAAGGACCTGACGAATCCTTCGCACAAATGGACACATCGCGTTCGCTGCCGCTCAAATCATCTCCAAGCGCACCCATATCTACAGCGATAAAGTCCGTAATATCTTCTGGAATAAAGGCGGACCCGTGACCAACCTCTTCATAATTGGAGAAAAAAAGTTTAATTGTAAAGAGCGGTTTCAAAGCCTCTTCTTTGATAAGTCTAAGCAGACCAAATAAGGAAGCTACACTCGCTTTATCATCCAAATGACGGGACTTCACGAAGCCATTTTCCTTCACTTGTACACGAGGATCGAACGAAATGTAATCCCCAACACGAATACCAAGATCCTGAACGTCTTTTTTGGACTTTACAAGCTCATCGATACGCACTTCCATGTTGGCTTCATCACGTTTGAACTCTCTGGCATCTTCATAAACGTGTACAGATGGTCTCGAAGTGAGAATCGTCCCATCATAAACACGTTCGTCACGCGTATGAACTTGAACATATTCATTCTCAATAGCGCCCATCATGAATCCGCCCAATGAAGTGATCTTAAGCGTGCCGTTCTCTTTAATAGAACGAACCATTGCGCCAAGGGTATCCACGTGCGCAGAAATACCAATTACGCGGTCATTACGGACACCTGGAACCGTCACAATGCCGCAGCCCTTATTCGTATATGTAAGCTCATAACCAAGCTTATTTACTTCTTGTTCTACCTTTTTCATAATGTGGTGCGTATAACCAGTCGGACTTGGTGTACGCAGCAGCATCTCGAGTACTTCCGTCATATAAGCTTTATTTAATTTGGATTTCACTCGGGATTCCTCCCTTTTCTATAAAATTATTAAGATTCCTATAAACACACAAAAAACAGTGCAGCCTAGGAATTTTAGCTGCGCTAGCGGCATAAGCCGCAATGCTAACCCCTTCTAAGGATACTACACTGTTCCCTTATGTTTTTCAAACCCAATTAGCTTTCGAAATCCACACAAATGGAAGTCCCATCAAGTACTGTCTTCATATGAGCCTTCACCCCTTCGTGAATCGGGTGAGTGTCATATGTTTTTAAATCTTCTAAAGAATCGAATTTTGTAATTAAAGCAATATCATACGAACGCTCCAAATGAAGAATATCTGTCCCTACTTCAATATGGCGCAATACTGGAATTTTCCCTTCCATATTCGTAAGAACCGCTTTCGTTACTTCTACAGCTTCAGGACTACGATCTTTGAGTTTAAAAAACACAACATGAGTTAACATTGGATATTTCCCCCTAATTGGTTACTTTTGCTTTGGCAGACCATTCTTCTACATCCCAAACCCTAGTTACCCAACCTTCATAAAATTCCGGTTCGTGGCAAACAAGCAAAACCGTTCCTTTATAAGCGATCAAAGCTCTTTGCAGTTCCTCTTTGGCAACAACGTCCAAATGGTTTGTCGGCTCATCGAACAACAACCAGTTGCTTTCTCTCATAAGCAGTTTGCAAAGCCTTACTTTGGCTTGCTCTCCCCCGCTGAGCATGCTCATAGCGCGCGTGATGTGCTCATTTTTCAAACCACATCTTGCTAGAGCGCCTCTGACTTCATTCTGATTCATGGAAGAAAACTCATTCCAGACATCGTCAATCGGCGTCATATTGGGCGCTTTAACCTCTTGCTCAAAGTAAGCTGGGCTTAAGTAATCACCTTGATACGTTTTGCCGCTAAAAGGCTCGATTTTCCCTAGAATTGTTTTGAGCAATGTAGATTTCCCTACACCGTTGCAGCCAACTATCGCAATTTTCTCGCCGCGTTCAATCGTTACATTCATTTTCGGTAAAAGTGGACGGTCGTATCCAATTTCCAAGTTTTCTGCCTCAAATACGATTCTACCACTTGTACGAGATTCCTTAAATATGAACGTGGGTTTCATCGCACTTTCTGGCTTTTCGATTCGATCCACTTTCTCTAGCTGCTTCTGTCTGCTCTTTGCGCGCGTAGAGGTGGAGGCCCGAGCTTTATTGCGAGCAATAAAGTCTTCCTGTTTTTTGATGTACTCCTGCTGCTTCTCATAAGCATCGATATGTTGCGATTTGTTCATTTCCGCCATATCCAGGAATTTCTCATAGTTCGCTGTATAACGGGTCAACTTCGTAAATTCCAAATGATAGATCACGTTAACGACTTCATTCATAAATTCCGTATCATGTGAAATCAGCATAAACGCATATGGGTAATCTCTAAGATATATTTTTAACCACTCAATATGTTCAACGTCCAAATAGTTCGTAGGCTCATCCAAAAGCAGCACGGTTGGCTTCTCCAACAGCAGCTTGGCCAAAAGAACTTTGGTCCGCTGTCCACCGCTTAGTGATGTCACATCACGGTCTAACCCAATTGCATTAAGGCCAAGTCCGTTCGCCATCTCATCAATTTTGACGTCCAGTAAGTAGAAGTCGCCTATTTCCAAGCTTTCCTGAATCTCGCCCATCTGCTCAAGCAGAACTTCCAGCTCTTCCGGGGATGCATCCGCCATCTTTTCGGTAATGGCCATCATTGCTTTCTCCTCTTCAAAAAGAGGTAGGAAGGCATCGCGCAAAATATCGCGAATCGTCCTGCCAGCAGCTAGTACCGAGTGCTGATCCAAATACCCGTACTTAATTTTGGGCGTCCATTCAACTTTCCCTGTATCTTTCAATAGTTTCCCGGTCAATATATTCATCAATGTGGATTTCCCCACACCATTTGCTCCAACTATGCCAACGCGTTCACCTGCCAGTAGACGGAAAGAAACATTTTTAAATAATGTTCGATCCCCAAAACTGTGGCTCAAATCTTCTATCGTCAAAAGACTCATTTTAAAATTCCAAACTCCTGTCTGTTAAAAAATCGCACATACTCGTGACTTCTTATTATACCACTGCTAGTGCTAGACAGGAAATAGTTAAATTTTCAATATCGAAATATCATGGTTTGACACACAATCTGAATCTCGTCGCCATCTTTTAACAAGTATGATTGATAGGTTACAAGCGTTTCTCCATTGAGAGTTGTTCCGTTCGTCGAGCCTGTATCTTTCAGAGCAAAGCCCCTATCACATTTCGTTATTTCAGCATGTATTCTGGAAACACCAGCTTCTTCCAAGACATAGTCTGCTTTCAAATTCGCATCTCCTCGGCCAATCGTGAAATGCTCACTTAGAATTGGCACTGATTTCGGCATTGCTTGATTTTGTATTTCGAGCCTTGGTCCTTCGGGTTTGAGCTTAAGGTTGCCAAGAAAAACAGTTGCATTCCTGGCGTTGTTTTGAATTAATGTTGTATGCATATGTAAGTTTTGATAATGACTTTGAATGTCTGGATGTTCAACTTTGGATACCGTCAATGCCTCTCTCTTATTTTCAAAATGCTTCTCTGGTGTACCCGGAAAAATCGGCACTTGCTTCTCCCCAACCCTTTTGTACCGCGGCAGCCCAAGAAATTTCAATACAAACCATACGTCTGCTAATAAAATAGTTGTTCCTGCCGATAAGTGCAAGAGACTGGTTGTAGGAGAAGATACGTAATGCTGCCAGATGAATGCCACTATGAGAGTGACACCAATAAGAACAATTATTTGCGATCTCTGAGCAATTGGGGTAAAAGCGATCGTTTGAGTAGTGTCTACATCCTGTTTCACATCTACTAATGGCGTATGAAACGACGAATCTTCTACTTGGCTGGTTTTGATTAGCGGCGGGTTTATCGTGTTTTGTTTCCAAATAGGCTTTGGTAGTCCCTCTTGAACCGGAGATCGCTGGTCCATAAGCTTCAACAGGTTTATTTTGAAATCTTGCAGGTTCTGCGTACTTGATAATATGTCAGTCTCTAACCAAGCGTCTAAATCTTTCCTTGTTTCGTCGTTCAACTTCGAACTAATCTGCCTCATTAAATCTTGTATTGCATGGTGTATACTCCATTCCTCCATACTTTGCTCCATTGGCACATACGTCAAAAATACATCGGACCAATCACTGCCTATAAAAATAAAATTATCTTTCAGAACAAATCCTGTCTCATGGAGCATGTAATTTTTACTTTCATCTATGGCACAAACAATTGCATACATGAGCTTTGCAAATTGGCCCTTTGAAAGCTCCTCAACCTTAAGAACCTGGGCAAGCATTCTCTTAGCTGACAGGCTATAAAGCAGGCTTACTCGATTGTCTACCTCTTGGATTTCGAGCGGAAGTAGGTTGGGAATTGTGTTAGCTTCAAGCATCTTGATTTGCAAAGTTGATAGAGCACCAACTGCCAAGCCCTCCCCATCGTCTTTAAAGAGACTCATATAATGACCATGCTGATAGACAAATTCATAGCGCAGTCCGAATACTTCCTCTGTCACGGGCCCACCTCTTCTCAAATAAACGAATAATACCAGGTCATTGCGACGGCTGGCATAACCGCATACATAAACGGAAACTTGATATTACGATCACGTTTCATCTCCATTACGATGTTCAGATCATGTAACACGACGATTGAATAGAGCCACTTCACCAACTTCTGACCTGTGGCAGCCATTTGTTTGTGCAGTAATAGTAAGATAAGTCCAATCAGTGCAGCACAGAGTATGGCATATAGCATCAATTGAAGTACATAACTGATGCCCATCATCGCTCCTATAGCAGTAAATAACTTCACGTCCCCAGCCCCAATTGCACCGATAAGATAAAGTAGGAACATCGCAATAAACGCACTTCCTGCGCCCAGGAGGGAAAAAGTTAACCCATTCAACCCGTTCACTAACCCATTGAAAATTGTTCCCGCGACCGCTCCGCAGATCGTTAATTTGTTTGGGATTACAGCTCTTCGTACATCAGTAACAAAAGCAATCGTAATAAAAATCAATAATAAATAGTAAATTCTAAGTCCCCCTGATCTGTCCATTTATGCACCTACCCATGCCCGTTCATACGCCCTCTTTTTTAAAATAATCGTTTGACTTATAAACGGAATCGGTAGTCGATACGCTATTTCCGCCTCAAGTCCAAAATAAGCATCACCATCGTTATACAAACTTGGAAGCGTGACAGAGATAACCTTAAAGTTATTTCTCATAACAGTTGAATGATCGCAAAAAGCGTAAACAATCGGTGTAAACACTGCTTGCAAACGGGGTTTAACTTGCTGCTCGTACAAATCTTCTTTCTCATCTGTCACGAACTCCTCACCTTGCAGCCTATTCTCTTTTTCCCATTTAACTAATTCGAGCAGTGCTTCGGGGATATATGCGGCATATTCATCTGCTAAACTTTCCGTGTTAGCCACTTGTTCTCGCGCAGACTGAACGTGGTCGATGGCTGAATTCAATATTTCTGCTGAGCCGCTCTGCTCAAATTTCACTTTAGCTTCTTGGACAAGAAGTCTTACTGGGTACAACTGACCTGCTATGGATTTAGTTGCTTCAGAGACACCAGCTTGCAGCGCCATCTCTAGACACGCAATTTGAATACAAATGATAAGGCCAACAACAAAGGCAAGGAAAAAAGGCAGTATTAAAGCGGCTTCCAATACGATGCTTCCCTTTTGTTCCCGATAAAACTTGTGTAGCATACAGCCCCTCCTAACATTCAATAAGCTACTGCAGCTGTGCTAATAAATTGGCACCGATTTCCTGTCACTTTGCAGCCCAATAGCCCGCTCCCATCCAGCAGCTTCATGATCTGAGGAATAAACCACAGCTTAATATCACTTGCGGCATTACCCTGAATGTAAGTCGTAGCTTGCATTAAATCCTTGCCGGTTTCGAGCTCAATGAGCGCCTGCATTCTAGCCATTTGCTTCGTATTATTGCTATGGATGAGCATGAAGATCCTCAGGTAATCCTTATATGTCAAACTTAAAGCCGGCGCTGCAATTTTTGCAGATAACTCTACTGCTTCTCCCTTCACCAGCTTGGTCATGTCTTGGAAAGCTAGAACAGCCCCTTCTGCTGCTGCAGCCAAAAGTACCAGTAGTGGAGAGCCAACATTAAGCAGTTCTTTTTTAGGATCAAGAAGAGCCTCAAGTGTACGAATGGCCAGACGAAATGAAAACATTTCTGCATATGCTGATGAAATATTCGCTGGACATGAGGAAAATCCATACAGCAAATATTCTACCTCTTGGTTAGCTAACACGTGAGTTCTTGGATCTGAACGCTCATTTGAAGCTTTGGGATTGCCTGTTTGATCCTTGTCTAATGCAATCGTTCGGTAATTAAATGTTGTAAGCGCGTATTCATTCACATAAAGCTCGTTACGCATAACCTCCGCCGCATTGTTGAAGGCTGCAAGCATATCCATTGCCTTGAGACTTACTGGCTCAGATTTCTCAAGATCATACGCAATTTCGCTGCCGATTACGGCATCCTGCGCATTTGCCTCTCGATATTTCTGGTAGAAACCTTTGGGAGAAGAAGACGATTGTGAACCAGAACCTTGAAGACGATCATAAAGCACATCATCACTACTCTGAGCATTTACTATGCTGCACCCACCAATCGATTCCTTCGCTTGA
The DNA here is from genome assembly GCF_056398785.1 of Paenibacillus sp. 01T422. Taxonomy (NCBI): domain Bacteria; kingdom Bacillati; phylum Bacillota; class Bacilli; order Caryophanales; family Paenibacillaceae; genus Paenibacillus; species Paenibacillus sp. 01T422. The sequence continues at coordinate 7,798 of NZ_JBFTQB010000172.1, forward strand.
TCCAATATCGTTTGAATCTTATTTTTTTGCTGCTGTTTATTAGCTGAGATAGCGCCATTTTGTTCCATTCTTGGTACCTCTAAAGCGCTTTGCTTATGATAAAAATCTTGCGATTCCGTCCAATAAGCATCATTTGCTTGATTAGCTTTGTTCGTATTGTCAGCTGTATAAAGTTGTACAGAGCCAATCACATCTTGAAAAGCTGTAAACAATGCTGTAATGCTTGCAATAGCAGTTTGGTACCTGTAAAAGTATTCATCCCCCATCACAGGTACGCTTTGAAAAACTTCATTCGCACTTGTCGTCGCATCTCCTGAGCTGGGACGTGAAATAATCCCATTGAGTTTCGTGCGTATTTCATCGTTTCGCTGCTTTGCTGTGCGTAATGCTGGTTCAATCGCTTGCTGTAATAACCCCATCTCTTTCGTATTTGCTTGAACCTCGAGCTTCGTAACTGCAAGAAGCGCCACATATTTGATAATTAACTGCAGCAGATTTTGGAGATCATTTAGTTTTTGAGACAATGTTTGCGCTTGAGTCCCTAATGCTTGACGGGATTCCAAAATGGCTTGCATGCCAGCCATCGCGCCTGGCCCTGCTTGACTGATCGCGGCAATAGACATATCCACATCTCTTATTGATGCCTGAACAGCATGCAGCTGATTTTCCACCTGATCGATTTCACTTCGCACTTCATCTGCGGTATGGATGCCAATTTGGGACGCCAAACTGTCTAAATCTGAAATTCGGGATTGGTAATTGGCATGATAGAAGCTCGTTTTACGATAAAGCTCTTCACTGTTCTGCCAAGCTTCATCGAGCTGCTTCTCTCTTTGATCGATTAGTTTCTCTAGCTCAGCTGCCTCCTTAGAAAATTGGCCTCCAAACTGAAAGGGAGCCTTCATCCCTGTTTTGYGAAATTTATCTGTAATCTCAAGCGTGAACTCGATTGGTGCCTTGATTTTCATATCTTCCAGCAGTTGATGTTCAAAAATTTCATGGCTGGCTAACGCATAAACAGGTGTAACGCGATCTCCGTGAT
>NZ_JBFTQB010000173.1:0-15139 GCF_056398785.1 Paenibacillus sp. 01T422
CAGCTAGAATGCGTCCAGCTCTGCCCATTTTTTCAATTTGCTCTTTTGTTTTAATGATAATCACGTAAGTCCAACTCCTCAGCTGTTATTAACTCATTATGTCCACTTAGCAGACCATAGCTTCATTTCTTTTAATATTTGATGCAAATCCTGGCCTTTAGGTGTCAATGTATACTCAACGGTAACAGGGACAGTAGGGTATGCCATCCGCTCTAAAACACCGTGATCCTCGAGATGACGGAGAATATCGGTTAGAGATTTAGGGCTGATTCCAGTCACTTGACGCTGCAGTTMGCCGAAACGTTTCGTACCGCAAAACAGTTCCCGAAGCACGAGAAATGCCCATTTACCACCAATCACTTCAAGTGTTCGTTCAATAGAGCATTCAATCTCTTTCGGTACTTTAGGAACATAGTTGCTGAGTGGGGCGACTTTTTCATTTTCAAGAGTAGACATTCAGAAACGCGTCCTTTCCATTTTGGAATGTACATAACTATCCATGAAGTAAGTAAGTTACCATCTTGTATTTAGGGTAAAGTAGTTTCACTACTATGTATTTTAAAGTTCGTGAAGCCAATTAGCAATAGTGGGGCTTTATTGTGGCGATCGTAAATCACTTTCAAGACAGTCATGGACAAAGGTTGATTTCGTGCCTTAGATTCTTTACAATAAGAAATAAAATTATTGTTTCAGGAGATGTGTACATATGAACGTCAAAATTTCCCGTAATGCTGCGAAAGTACTTCAATTGGAACTTGAAAAAGAAGAAAACAAGGGCTTATTGGTTCGCGTACAAGTGACTCATAAGCATGGTGACCATGCTCACTATGGCTTGGGTCTTGACGATAAATCTGATAAAGACGTCGTTGTAAGCACCGATAAAGGCATTGATGTTTTGTTGGATCAAAGTGAACCATTGCTTGATGGTATCCGTATTGATTACTTCTACACACCAGAAGAAGGTTTCATGATTACGAACCCAAGCAAGGGGAACAACGGAGATCACTAATGCGCAATGATATTCGCATTTGTGATAAATGCAAACATATGAAAGTGAAATCTGCACTTTCAAAAATTAAAGTCATTGCACCTGATGCTGAAGTCAAAATTGCCTGTAAATCGTATTGCGGTCCTTGTTCTCGTTTTGCTTTTATATTCATTAATGGCCGCTATGTGACAGGAGCAACAGAAGACGAAGCAATCGAAAAGGCTAAAAAATACGTCAAATAGAAAAAACCGTCTGGGCGATAAAGCCCAGGCGGTTTTTTCTATTAATTAAACATGTATGGTGGAATTGGTGAGCAGTTTGCGAATTTGACTTTCGATTTTGCGTGGCGTTGTAGTTGGTGAGAATCGTTTAATCACGTTGCCGTCTTGGTCTACTAGAAATTTGGTGAAGTTCCATTTGATACTGGAGCCTAGCAGACCGGAAGCCTGCTGCTTCAAGTAGCGATAAAGTGGATGGGTGTCAGCGCCGTTGACATCAATTTTGGAGAACAAAGGGAGGTTCACGCCAAAATTGATTTGGCATGCCTGTTCAACCTCCGCATCGTTTCCAGGCTCTTGATCTTTGAATTGGTTGCACGGAAAGCCTAACACGCTAAAACCCTGATCTTTATATGTGTCATGAAGCTCTTGAAGTCCCTTAAATTGAGGTGCGAATCCGCATTTGGTTGCAGTATTAACAATAAGGAGCACTTGCCCTTGGTAGTCTGCAAGCGACTTATCTTCACCGCGGATCGTCCGGGCCGAAAATTGATGAACGGTCAAAAGAATCACCTTTTTCACAATTATTTTATACAAATTAATTTTACACAATTTTAATTGATTTGTGAAGTGACTATTTATAGGGCAAAAACCCGGAGCGAGCCGAGCTCGCAATTCCAGGTTTATTTGTGCACGATATCTGCCAGCGCTTCGTCGACGGAACTATAAGTAAAGTTGAATCCGTGCTGAAGCAGTACATGCGGCAGCACTTTCTGGCCTTCTAGAAGGAGTGTAGACAATTCGCCGAAAACAAGCTTCATAACAAAAGCAGGGAGCGGGAACAGATTCGGCCTGTGCATGGCTTTGGCTAGCAGCGCTCCGAACTGCTTGTTCGTGACGGGGCTTGGGGCTGTTGCATTGACGGGACCGATGATTTCTTCATTTTGAATGCAGAAATCGATCAATCTCACCATGTCTTCAATGTGAATCCAAGACAGCCACTGTTTGCCGCTGCCGATAGTGCCGCCAACGCCAAGCTTGTAAGGCAAAGCCATCTTTGGAAATGCTCCCTCTTTCCCGTCGAGTACAAGTCCAACCCGAACTTTTACGATTCGAGGGCCTTTGATTTGATCTGCCGCCTGTTCCCATTTGTCCACGACACTTGATAAGAAATCCATCGAATGGTGCGGGCTGCGCTCATCGAACGTTGCAGTCTCTGACGTGCCATAAATAGACATACCTGAAGCGTTAACGACGATCTTAGGTTTCTTGTCCAAACGTTCTACCAGTTGCGCAACTTGCTGTGCTGCTTTAATGCGGGACTCCAAAATGCGCTCCTTAGCGGCAGTCGTCCAGCGCTGATTAATCGATTCGCCGGCCAAATTTACGATAGCGTCAAGTCCTTCAAGCCGTCCAGGTTCATCTTGCAGTTCTTTCCATGTTACGGTGCGCACGCCTTGTACGACTGCTTGGGATGAGCGTGAAATCGCAATCATATCATGACCGCGCTGATGGAAGTAGGCAATTAAACGTCTTCCAATAAAGCCGCTTCCGCCTGTTACCGCTATTTTCATCGATGAACACCTCCTTCAGGTTATTATATCATTTACAAAATTTGCATGTCATCCTCGCAGGATGATGAAACCTGGTTTGAATCATTGACACGGAATAGGAAACAAATGCTATATTGGAAAAAGGAGGGATGCCTATGTTTCGTTTTTTATTTGGTAAATCAACTAAACCACCTAAGCGCAGTCGACCTGGTAAAGCCAAGCCAGTCTATCGAGCCTCGGAACTGCCTAGTGGTCTAGGGTTGCTTGAAGGTATTCCGTTAGATCGAATGATTACTAAGTTAAACAGTTCAATTCCCGCAGACTATGCTGAAAGAATTCAATATCGGGTGAAAACCGAACACCCACGTATGACAGACGACGAATATGCCTGCAAATGGTTTGAATTACAGCGTTATTTCGTAATGAGTCTCATTCTGAAATCAACACCGATGTTTAGCGCCGAAATCGATGACTTGTGGCACGAAATGTTGATGTTTACAAGGGAATATCAGCGTTTCGGAGAACAGTTTGCAGGTGGTGTCATTCATCATTCCCCAGAACGTGAACCGAAGCAGATGCCGGGAGAACGCGCTTGGTTCGACTGGGTGTATGCTCATCTGTTCGAATTTGCGCCGAGCAGTAAGCGCTGCTGGAACGGATTTTTCCGCAATGCACTTGATCCTGAACGTACAGAGCTGCTTCGTAAAGGCAATGTGGATGCGATCGCTGGCAGCTTGTTCAATATGGAGCAGGCAGCTCGGTATCCCGAGGTGGCAGAGACCATTCGCCTCTTAGTTGAGCAAGCCATTTTAGAAGCGAATAATGCCGCTAAGAGCCGCCGGCTCGAAGATACGGGCTGGGATTATTCAGTGGCTAACCCCAATTCAATGCTGTATCTGGCAGGCGCTATGATGTTCTTTTCCATCCAGAGCCCACAGAGTTATGCCAACGATATGAATGCGAATTTCCCGGAGAATTCCCCGGAAGATCCGCGAGATAAACATAGCAGCTGCTCTTCCTCGGGATGCGGAAGTTCTGGAGGAAGCAGCGATAGCCCCGGAGATCAAGGGGGAGGCAGTTCCTGCTCGTCGAATTCATCTTGCTCTTCAGGCTCCGGCTCCTCCTGTTCATCAAGTTCCTCCTGCTCGTCAGGTTCAAGCTGCGGTTCGAGTTAATGGTCAGAAGCACTTTCCTCGGAAATCTCAGGGAAGTGTTTTTCGCATTCAAGGGCATGCTAAAAATTAGACTAGAAAATTTCAGATGCACTATGCTATACTCATTTTCAAACAGGAGATGATCAGATGAATTCAAAAATGTCTTTTCAGCCGCTGAACCGTCCAAAGTTGGTAGACGATGTCGTGAATCAGCTGCAAAAGAAGATTTCAGAAGGAGAAATAAAACCTGGTGATAAGATTCCGACGGAACCGGAATTGATGCAGCAGTTCGCTGTGGGACGTTCAACGATCCGCGAAGCGGTCCGTGTACTTGTGCACGCTGGCCTGCTTGAGAAGAAACAGGGCTTCGGCACCTTTCTGAAGGCGCAGTCAGCTGTGCAGGAGCCGCTTGATCACAGACTGCGTAGAGCTCAGATTCTGGAGGTTTACGAGGTCAGAAGGATGCTTGAGTTGGAAATTTCTCGATTGGCTGCTGAGCGGCGCGATGAGAACGACCTTGAACAGATGCGAAGCGCGCTCGATCAACGTTATGAAGCATTGGAGAAGGACGATACTGATACTCACACAGCTTAAACAATTTGTAAACCAGGAGTAGCTTCACTCTCATATGCTTTTAAACATCAGATGATATGATGAAAGGGGTTAGTTCCATTGTCAGATTCAAGTTCAACTCGCAATCATACGGTTTATGCAATTTTATTTTCGATCTCGCTAGTCCATTTATTGAACGATGCTATTCAATCCGTTATACCTGCTGTGTTCCCGATTCTTCATAATTCGCTGCAGTTGAGTTTTACTCAAATCGGGTGGATTGCTTTTACGCTTAATGTAACAGCCTCCATGTTCCAGCCTTTGATTGGTCTGTATACAGACGCAAAGCCAAAACCTTTTTTATTACCCGCTGGTGTTTTTTTCTCGTTATTAGGTGTGATTGTGCTCGCCGTAGCCTCTTCGTTCGTTCAAGTGCTCGGAGCTGTCGTGCTTGTTGGTCTAGGCTCCTCCGTGCTTCATCCTGAAGCATCACGCGTGGCCTACTTGGCTGCCGGTCCTCGCAGAGGATTGGCGCAGTCAATTTTCCAAACAGGCGGTAATATTGGGCAGGCTCTTGCACCAATTTTTACAGCGCTGATCTTCGTTCCATTCGGTCAGTTCGGGATTATTTGGTTTTCGTTTGTCGCTGCTGCAGCGATTATCGTTCAGTTCTTCGTAGCCAAATGGTATCGTAACGCAGGCAGCAGCCGATCGGCGGCTTCAAGTAAAGCATTTGTTGCCAAACAGCCTCTGCCGCGTAAAACAGTTACCTATGCGATTTCAATTTTGATCATGCTTTTGTTTTCGAAGTTTGTTTATGTAGCAAGCATGACAGGTTTCTACGCCTTTTACTTAATAGAACATGATCAGCTTTCCGTTGAAAAAGCGCAGCTATTCATATTCACTTTGCTTGCTGCAGGGGCAGTTGGTACATTCCTTGGCGGACCGATGGCGGATCGATTCGGCAGACGGAATATGATCTGGTTTTCCATTCTGGGAACGGCTCCATTTTCACTGCTTTTGCCATATGCCAATCTGTTTTGGGCGGGCTTGTTGTGTGCTTGCATTGGGTTCATTCTGCTATCGGGTTTCTCCGTTATTGTCGTTTATGCGCAGGAACTGCTGCCAGGCAAAGTCGGGACGGTATCTGGCCTATTCTTTGGCTTGGCTTTCGGACTAGGCGGGATTGGTTCAGCCGTGCTTGGTACACTTGCGGATGCAACCAGCATCTCATTTGTCATTAAACTCTGCGCTTTCTTGCCGCTAATCGGGCTGTTGGCTGCTTTCCTTCCTTCGGATAAAAAATTGAATATGACGCAAGCTGAACTACCGCAAAATGTTGCAAAAGCTTAATTGATTGAGAGGTGAAAAGGAATGACACCGATTATTGAAATGAACAATGTCTCCTGGTATAGAGATAATAAAACGATACTGAATCAGGTCAACTGGCAGGTGTCCAAAAATGAGCACTGGGCTGTGCTGGGCTTAAATGGTTCAGGTAAGACAACCATCCTGAATATGATTAATGGATATATCTGGCCTAGTCAAGGGCAAATGGCTGTGCTCGGTCATCCGTTTGGCACGGTAGATTTAAGAGATTTGCGTAAAATGATTGGCTGGGTAAGTTCATCTCTTCAGGAGAAATTGTACGCTTCAGATAAAACGCAGCATGTCGTAATTAGCGGTAAACATGCTTCAATCGGGCTGTATGAGAAGCCGAGCCTGGAAGATTTCGAGCAGGCCAAAGAACACATGAAGCGGCTTAATTGTTTGCATTTATACGACCGCACTTATCAATCATGCTCACAGGGTGAGAAGCAGAAGCTATTAATCGCACGTGCATTAATGGCCTCGCCTAAGCTGTTGATTCTGGATGAAGCAACGAACGGATTAGATTTCCTCTCTCGGGAAGCCTTGCTCTCCAGCATTCAAGAATTAGCCAAGGAACCGGATGCTCCAACGTTAATTTTCGTGACTCACCATATTGAAGAAATTCTTCCTGTTTTCAATCAAACCTTATTGATTCGCCGTGGTGAGGTATTCGCAAAAGGGTTGTCACGCCTTGTATTGACGAGTGAAGGTTTATCCTCTTTTTTTGAGTCGGAGGTTGAAGTGAATTGGCAGCGTGAACGCCCCTGGCTTTCGATCCCTGCGAGTGATGAGTGAGCTAGGCTCGTTTCATAATATAAAAGGTTCTAAGAGCACTTTCTTTATGGAAGTGCTCTTTATTTTGTGGTAATTATTGACATGTGGTATTGGGTGTCATACTATATATTTAGATATCTAATTAAATGGTGAGGAAGGAGGTAGGAAGATGACCTCATGCCCAATTAATCCGCAAAAATCACTACTGAAGCCTAGGTTTTTCGGCTGTCTCATCTGTTACACGGCTGGTTGGATTTCGTATTGGAATGCGAAGAGAAAAATGTCCAAAGGCTAGAACCAAGTATACTTGCTTGCAATATGTTCATCAGAGAGGTGATCGTATATAATGGCAATATAACGTAAAGCAACTTGTAAAGGGAGAACCAACATGAACGCTACACTACATGGATCTATTGGATTCTGGTTGAAGAAGAATTATCGCAATGCCTGCAATTTTTTGGATCAAAGGCTAGAGGAACAAGGTGTCACGAACTCTCAGCTTGGCGTCCTTATGATTCTATGGGAGGAAGAAGGACGGACCCAAAAGGATATGGTACACATTTTAGGCATTCAACCGGCTTCCATGACTTTTCTTCTTCGCGGTTTAGAAGATAGAGGTATGATCTATCGTGTACAAGACAAGTTGGATACGCGTATCAATCGTATTTATTTGACGGAGAAAGGCTCTTCAATTAAAGAGGCTTGTTTAGCTATTGTCGAAGAGGGAGAAAAGATGATTCGCCAAGGATTTTCCGATCAGGAGATTGCCTTGATGCTGCATTGGATGAAGCGTGTTGACAGTAATTTTCAAACGTAAGTAGGCTGACAATTTCATGTTGTATGACAGTCTTTTTTTAAGTATATAGTTAGATATCTAACTTAATGTGAGGGCGATGAATTTTAACAAAGGATTAATTATAGCCTATTTCAGACTTATAATGCGTAAATAAATGAAAATTTAACATTATAAAGTCGAAATATATATATGTTGACAGTTAAAATTAAGTTAGATATCATAATATTTAAATCATCGAAATGGAGGAATATGGGAATGAACCTTAAAAATTCTAATTCTTTGTATGAACGCAGTAATTTGAGAAGAGTAGCTGAACTGCAAGAGATTGCACCACAAGGATCCAAAGCATTTTTTCAGTTTATGGGTGAAGCTTTTGCCGAGAGGGCTATTACTTCAAGAACAAAAGAACTGATTGCCGTTGCTGTAACACATGTTACAGGATGTCCTTACTGTATTGATGTTCACACGGGTAAATTTAAAAAGTTGGAAGGTTCTGTTGAAGAGGTAGTGGAAGCTATTCTGGTGGCAGGTGCAGTGAATGCAGAAACGGTCTTATTTCATAGCGTGAACGCATGGAATACCATGAATGATCTTGTTAATAATGAGCTATATGCAACGAGTAACGCCAGCAAACTTCCACAGGTTAAGGAAACACGTCCAGAGACGTTTGCGGCTTTTGAGCAATTCCAGTCCACCGCAATGGCGGATGGCGCTATCGATGCCARAACAAAACAGCTGATTGCTGTAGTTATCGCACATGTGAATGGCTGCGCTTATAGCATTGACAGCCATACTCGGAAATTCAAAGAGTCGGGCGGGACAGCGGAGGAACTAATGGAAGGGCTGCTAGTCGGCGGTGTTGCGAATGCAGGCTACGTCTTGACTCACGGAATCAATGCGCTCAATGCCTTCGATTATCATTCGGATGCAGTAGCCCAGAACTAGAACCTCGCTTTTATAATGCTTCACTAGGAAAGGAGGCGTACAGTGTCCACGTTAACGATGGTTGTTGTTGGATGTTTGCTAGTCTGTTGCTGCGCATTTTTCGTTATAAGTATGATGCGTAAACGATCACGATCGAAATGAAGTAAGAACAGTTTGGGCAGCAGTTCAACCATCTTTGGTACTAGAACTTGCACGCAAGGATGGTTGAATGGCTTACATCAGGATGGGAAGGTGAGTGACGGATGCAACTTGAATTGAAAGGTGCTCCCTCCACAGCATCAGAGATGTATCAGGTAATCGTGATTAGTCTTGGGTTGTTTGTCATCTTTCTCGACAGTACGATTGTCAATATTGCATTGCCAACGATGATCGAACAATTTGCCATTTCATTAAAAACGGCTGCATGGGTGATGAATGCCTACACAATGACCGTAGCTATTTTACTCATATTTATGGGGAAGTTGGCTGATCTTTACGGGAAAAAGCGGCTGTTTTCACTAGGATTGACATTATTCATGTTGAGCTCGCTTTTATGCGCTTTGGCACCAAATGCTTTGCTTCTTATCGCAGCAAGAACTCTTCAAGGAATCAGCGGAGCAATGGCGATTCCCGCGAGCATGAGTCTTGTTCGATCTATCGTCCCCAAAGAAAAAGTTGGAGCAGCTATGGGGATCTGGAGTGCGGTTGGCGCATTAGCTATTGCCATCGGGCCCAGCTTGGGAGGTTTGATAACGGAAGCGTTCAGCTGGCATTGGGTATTTTATATGAATGTTCCTGTCATCCTACTTGCACTTTTCTTACAGAGAATCGCTTTGAAGTCACATCAGGACCAATTGCAACCCGGCAAACTTGACTGGTGGGGCACATTATTACTTAGTTTGGGTTTATTCTTTTTTATCAATGGATTCTTACAGGTGACGGAGTCCGGCTGGTTAAGCAGAGCAGTCTGGTGGCAAATCTTGTTTGCATTACTTTCGATCAGTGGATTCCTATGGACCCAAACCAAACACACGAATCCTTTATTAGATCTTACTATTTTCAAAAACCGTCAGTACTTGGCTGGACTCCTGTCGAATACATTAGGCGGTCTCCTGTTAATGGGAACGATGATGATCTCCCCGCTATTTTTAACTCGCATATTGCATTTCAGCACATTGAAAGCTTCCATTCTGATGACACCATTATCTGTTAGTTTACTGATCATCGCTCCATTCATTGGTAAATTAATCGATCGAATCGGTAGTCGAATTCCTCTAACAATCGGATATGGCATTACCATTATTAGTTTTATCCTCCTGGGAACAATTCATTTGCAATCTTCAATAAGCTTGTTTGTTGGTTGTTTAGCTTTAGCAGGAATTGGAATAGGTATTTTAGCTATTGCCAGTCTTACACTCAGCACGATGTCCATCCCAGAAGGACAACTGAATATAGCCTCAGGTACCTTCGCTATGTTTCGTAATCTTGGCGGAGCGCTAGGAATTGCGCTATTCGTTTCAGTTACTTTGAGGAGCGCAGTTGCATCTGCGAGTGCTGTAGAAGCATTTCGAACTGAGGGGTTTCAACATGCATACCTTAGCGGTGCTGTTCTAGCGATTGGTTTTATGTTTTCATTAGTGCTTTTGAACAGGAAGAAAGAGGGGGTAACCCAAAACTGAGGGGGCTAAACATGTCTACGTATGGTGAGTTTTTTGAAAAATCGGCTAAGCTGGGGATGGACCCTGTTGGCAGCGTCATTGCGTCAATCAAGTCCATCTATCAATTGCCAGATGAGTCGCAAAACGAGATGAAACTAGAGCTAATTAAACATAGTTTCCAATATCACTATACGCATAATGCGCTTTATAACAAAATTTGTGAAGAGAAAGGAGTGACATTGACGAATTTTCAATGCATTGAGGATGTCGCTTTGATTCCAACGATTGGAATTGCGAAATTTAAGGATGTCAACGCCCATTTGCTATTAACCAAACCGATTTACGAAGTAGAGCATGAGTTGAGAAGTACGGGGACTAGTGGAATACCGAGTATTTCACGCAGGGATGAGCAAACATTAACCCGCAGCGTGCTCAGTATTTTCTCTATGTTTCGCGAGATGTTTGGATTTTTTGGCGGAGCAGCCATTTACTTAGCGCCCTCAGCGGAGGAAATGCCAGAGATGGGACTCGTAAAGCTGATTAATATGTTCTCCGGATTACTGGATTCAAACCGGTTTTTTATAAGCGGGCACGAGTTTGATCCAGAGGCTGTTTTCCAACAATTGAGAGATTGGCAGCATGTGCACACCCGTCATATTATCGGCCCGCCTTTCCTGGTCGAAAGGTTAGCTGCTTATATCGAGGAACACCAGATTGATATTCAACTCGACAAACAGTCACAAGTAATTACACTAGGCGGCTGGAGGAGTTATACAGGGAGGGAGATTAACCGCCATGCGTTCTATGAACAAGTAGCGCAAAAATTTGGCGTCCATCAAGGACAAGTACGTGATATGTTCGGATTAGTCGAAACGAATTTCATGGCTATCGAATGCGAGCATCACGCTAAGCATGTTCCTCCTTGGGTTCATTTTTCCATTCGCAATCTGGATAAATTAGCAGAAGAGGTGGCGCTTGGCGAGCCGGGACGCTTGGTTGTGTATGACCCAACGTCGTTATCGTATCCAGGTTTTATTATGACGGATGATCTTGTATATATGGACAAAAATCCATGCCCTTGCGGAAGGAAGGGACAGGTCTTGAACTATATGTACCGCATCAAAGGGGCAGAAGTAGGCTGTTGCGCGATTAATTTGGAAAAATTCATGTCAGATAATGAAGCAAGAATTACACAATGCCCTATTGGATAGAGGGATACTCAACCTAATAAAAGGAGAGTAGTTGAACCATGTACAATGCAATTATTTCTGATCATTTTATGAACCCTAGAAACATTGGAGATATTATCCACCCAGATATGGAGTTCCGAATCGGCAATCCGATTTGTGGGGATACGATACATGTTTGTGTGAATTTTCAAGAAAGTAAAATAAAGGAAATTAAGTATAAGGCTTATGGCTGCGCGGCGTCGATCGCAACAGCAAGCATTTTTAGTGAATGTGTTCACGGAAAAGCAATCGATGAATTAATTGACATCACACTGGCAAGCCGTGAAGAAATGCTCGGTGAGCTGGAGCCTAACCAAAAGCATTGCCTTGATATTCTGAATGAATTATTCGATTCTTTTCATGAACGTCAAGGGTGCAAGCCTTGACAGGTCGTTATTTTGATTATAATTCAACGACGCCAATCCATCCTCTTGTACGAGAGGTCATGACGGAAGCTTTAGAAACTTTCGGCAACCCTTCAAGTGTTCACGGTGTTGGTAAGAATGCCAAAGTGGCGCAATACYTAGCACGTGAGCAGATTGCCGCATTATTGGAATGCGAGCCAAGTGAACTTTATATGACTTCAGGTGGAAGTGAAAGCAATAATTGGGTCATTAAAGGGTATCTAAGCAGGTGGGCGGGGTCACCTTTCCATGTCATTTCATCTGTCATTGAGCATCCTTCAATAAGGGAAACGCTTCGGTACTGGTGCAACTTTGCAGGTGGAGAAGTTACATTCGTCCCTGTTGATGAAAGTGGTAAGATTTCCTCGGAGACGGTAATTAATGCGATTCGACCAGACACTAAATTGATAAGTATCATGCTTGCCAACAATGAAACAGGAACGATTCAACCCATTCAGGAGATAGCTGCTATTGCCAAATCGAGAGGGATATTCGTTCACACGGATGCTGTTCAGGCTGTCGGGAAGATTCCAATCCATGTGCAAGAGTTGGGGGTCGACGCGTTATCTTTTTCAATTCATAAGTTGTATGGTCCCAAAGGGATCGGGGGAGTTTACGTGAATAAGGCGTATTTATTGGAACCGCTTATTCATGGTGGTGGGCAAGAGCAAGGACTGAGAAGTGGTACGGAGAACGTTGTTTCATTGATTGGTGCTGCAGAAGCATGCCGTGTGGCTAAAGCGGAGATGGAGCCCTTGTATGACAGAATGATAGCCTATAAACAACTTCTAGTAGATAAATTGAATTTGATTGTTCCTAATCTAAGGATTAACGGCACTTTGGATTCAACATACAATTTGGCAAATACGCTTAACATTGCAATTCCAGGAGTCCGAGGAGAGGCGTTAGCCGCCTATTTAGACCAATGTTTCGGTATTGCTGTTTCTGTTGGCTCGGCTTGCAGTTCAAACGATGAGAAGAAACTCTCCTACGTATTACAAGCAATGGGGTTGGACGAAAATGAGATTCGTTCGTCATTGCGCATTAGCATGGGCTTATTTACAAAAGAGTCAGATATCCATTATTTCTTACAAAGCATGGAGCGTTCATTAGCTCATTTCTATCAATGTATACCAAGCAAGTAGACGACATGGAGAGGTGGCCCTATGGAAAATAAACCCCAGATTTATGATAAAGCAGAAATAGCTAAGCTGATTAAACAAAAAATAATTATTGAGAACCTGGAGTTAAAGGGGGTTTCTCCGGAAGATATTGTAGATCATGCCCCTTTGTTTGGTGAAGGACTTTGTTTGGAATCCGTTGAAGCCTTCTACATTGCCGGGGGCATTGAACAACAATTTGGATTTCATATTGATCGTACGAAACTTCATCAGATGCGCCATCATTTTCAATCCGTTGATGCACTGACTTCTTATGTATACGAACGCATGGCATCTTCCATTTCATAATAAGACTGGGGGACGTACTTGGTTGATGGAGAGAATCAAGAAGTGAGTATGACTGCAGCCGATTTGAACAAACGAGCAATGACTATTGCTTCATCTCTTCATAGACGTGGCAGTCAACATAAGACGGCATTGCTGCTTTATCCACCAGGACTGGAATTTATTTCTGGGTTTATGGGATGTCTATATGCTGGAGTTATCCCAATTCCAGCGTATCCTCCGCATATGAGACGCCCAACACCACGACTTGATGCGATTATTCATAATTCTCGAACCGAGATCGCGCTATCAACAGATAAATTGATTATAGACTTACTCTCGCGTACTGAAAAAGATTCCTTGCTTTCAAATTTGGAATTTATGGCTACGGATCATCTAGTCTCAAACGGCGGATTTTATTGTATGCCTTGTAGGGCGGATGATATCGCATTCTTGCAATATACATCAGGATCCACCGCAGATCCCAAAGGGGTCATGGTCAGCCATGGTAATTTAATTCATAACATGTCGTTAATTGCGAAGTATTTTCAACTTTCAGAAACGACTCGCATAGTGAATTGGCTGCCTGCTTACCATGATATGGGATTAATTGGACAATTACTTATGTCTTTATATTTAGGTTGTGAACTTGTCTATATGTCTCCGGTTAGTTTCATGCAAAAGCCAATACGATGGCTGCGCGCAATTACGAAATACCGCGCAACTTACAGCGGTGCTCCTAATTTTGCCTACGAGCTATGCGTTGAGAAATTTAATCCGGAGATAGATGGGGATGTTGATCTAAGTAGTTGGGCTCTGGCATTCAATGGTGCGGAGCCAGTTAGAAAAGAAACATTGGAGAAATTTATCCACACTTTTGTCCCGTATGGGTTTCAAGCAAAGAGTTTCGCTCCATCCTATGGATTAGCTGAGGGTACTTTATACGTTTCTGGCTATAAGCGAGAGCAAACATATACCTCATTATGGCTGGATGTTGATCGTCTCGAATTAGATCAAGCTGTACCTGTTTCTGAAGATACGGAGAATGCTCGAGCGGTTGTTGCATGCGGAATTGTTGTTCCAGAGCAGCGTATAGTTATCGTCAATCATAGAGATGGCCAGTTGTGCAATGAAGAGATGGTTGGCGAAATTTGGGTGAGCGGATCTAGCGTTGCACAAGGTTATTGGGCAAGTGAAGAGGCAACGCAGGTATGCTTTCAAGTAGAGTTGGTTAATTTCCCTGGTGAACGATTCCTGCGTACAGGTGATCTAGGTTTTATCAAGGACAATGAACTGTATATCATAGGAAGAATCAAAGATGTTTTGATTGTCAACGGACGCAATCTGTATCCGCAAGATATAGAGTTCTCCGTGCAAAATTGCCATCCAGCCGTGCGTAAGGAGTATGTTGCTGCTTTTCAGCGACAATGTGCCGATGGAAGTGAAGAAATCGTCGTTGTTGCAGAGCTCAACCGCGAATACAGGAGTCGCAGCAAGGATGAAGAGGATGTTGGCAAGAGAAGCGATCAGCTACAGAACGAAGTATTAGCAGCAGCTCGGAGGATCTTATGGGAGCATTGTGATATTCATCTGAACGATCTTATATTGATTCGTACAGGGACGATTCCGAAAACCTCCAGCGGCAAAATTCAGCGCAGCTTGACGAAGAAATGGTATGAAACAGGCGAACTTCAACGTAGTTGACTAGCCGATTCGGAGGAATAGATTGATGAAGTCAATTGAAGTGATGCACTGGTTAAGAAATGAGATAGCGCTACTGGTTGACCAAAAGCTGGAAGAAATTGATATTCATGAGCCTTTCAGTTCTTACGGTCTTGATTCATCAAAGACGATGCTGTTATCAGGTGAGTTAGGTGCAAAGCTGAATATGCCTGTTTCTCCCACGATATTTTGGGATTACACGAGCCTTTACGAGTTATCTCATTATCTGGGAGCGAGCGAAGAAGGACAAAAGCTTAATCAGGAGCCTGCTGCTTCGCGAGAAATGCCAGATCGACGTGATCCCATTGCTATTGTTGGCATTGGCTGCCGCTTTCCTAACATATCTGGAAG
>NZ_JBFTQB010000174.1:0-14827 GCF_056398785.1 Paenibacillus sp. 01T422
TAATAAGCAAGAACAGGAACCATCATTAGATATAAATATTTATTTAAAACAAAGTCCCGGACATAACGGTTGACATCCACTTTCTTCCTAGCAAGCTGCGATTTCTCAAGCGGTCTGGCATTCTCCACCTTCATCCTCACCCCAATTCAAAGTAGCAGAGAGGGCATGGAAGCCCTCCCTTTCTGYATTCCCCTGCTTACCGCTTGTTGTAGCGGTCAAGTGCTGCTTTCTGAATCGCTATCGCGCGATCCAGGTTTAGTGACTTCATTTTGGCAATGTAGCTTTCGTACTGACTAGCCGGCTCGTTGCCTAAAATGATTTTGAGCGTCATCTCATCGACCAATGTGTTGATGTCGTTCATGATTTTCGCATATTCCGAGCTCTCTTCCGGTGTTGGCGTCAATGGCGGCAAGCTGTATTTGTCAGCGTCCGTTTTCTTCCAAATATCCACAGCTTCCCGCTGTGTAGGCATCGTAAAGAACTGTTCCGCATACCTTTTATCTTGGATAAATGGACCGTTATAGCTACCGCGTACGTACATAGACATCGCTTGTGCAGGAGCTAATTTATCTGGATTCTTCATCAACAAGTCCGTATATTTCGGATAGCCGCTCTCCATCTTGTAGCTTACGCCTTCTGTTCCGAAGTTGAAGAACATGCGACCTTCTTCGCTATAGCCATAATCGAGCAACCTTGTAGCTAGCTCAGGATCTTTCGCTTTGGAAGTAATGGCTACGATCCCTCCGGAAGAATAAGGTCTATCCTTTTGCCCGAATTTCGGCAAATCGCCTTTCTTCAGCACCGGATACGGCGCTGCGACCAATTGCGCTTTCGGATCTTTGGTTTGAACGAGCGGCTGCCATTTCCCGATCCCGCCGCCTGCGTTGCCAATACTTGCGCCCGTTCCGCCTGAAGCGAAGCTGCCATCCAGCGCTTTCGTATCGACTGTGGCAATATTTTTATCCAGAAGTCCGTCTTTGTACCAGCTGTTAAATAAACTCAAATACTCTTTGAAGCCTTTTTCTGCAGGTCCGAATTTAATGTCTCCGTTCTCTAGATAGAATCCGCGATTAACGCCAAAAGCTCCTAAGAATGCGCCATTATAAGATTCATTGAAGAAACGCGGCTTAGAGATGAACGAAAGCGGTGCGGCCGCACCTTTCTTCTCTTTGAACGCTTTGAGCGTCGTCGTCCACTCATCAATTGTTTCTGGCACAGGAAGTCCCAGCTCGTCCAACCAGTCTTTACGAATAATCGGGCCTTGGAAAACCTGGAGATATTCATCCCCTCTTATGAAAGGAAACGCATAGTAGCTGCCGTTATCCGTTTTGATCATTTTGTCAGTTTCCGGGTGTTCCTTTAAGTATTTCTTCAAATTAGGTGCATATTGATCGATCAAATCATTCAATTTGAGAATGTAGCCATCCTTAATCGCTTTCTCAGGCCCACCTGGGAAATCGCTTAGGAAGTTGTACTCGATCATATCCGGCAAATCTCCGGACGCCAGCATAACGTTAAGCGCTTCTTTCGTTTGTCCTGTCGGTGGCGCCGTGAATTTAAGCGGTACGCCCGTTTTCTTTTGCCAATCCTGGAAGAAAGGCACATCGCCATGGGTTGTTTTGACACCCGTTAAGTTACCGTTTAACTCGCCCCAGTAGGTAAGTGTTTTATCCGTCTTGATCGGATACGTGGTAGCGGTTGCCGCTCCAGGCGATTTCGTGTCTTTCGTTGCAGGCGTAGATTCCGTCTGAGGGGAGCAGGCGATCATTGTGCTCATCAACATGACGGTCATTGTGGAAGCTAACATTTTCTTCATTCATTGACCCTCCATTATGGTTATGGTGAGATGCATCTCTTCCTTAAGCCTAATCGAAGGATAAGCCTGTTCCTATGCGTAAAATGAGAAAACGCATGATGATTTTATGTAGGATCATGGATGATTTCTCCAAATCAATCGGCGATTTCGCAAAAAAACACAAAAAAGGAGCCTCTCGGCTCCTTGACTCGGTGCAGTCAAAAAAATTAGTTACGTTACCAACCTTCCACCTTCCTCTCACTCTATACACCCTACAGCCAACTTCCACCTCATCTGCCAATAACAAATTTCATCAAACCAAGCGAGAATTCGCTATGGCAGAAAGCACTCGTGAAACCAATTGTTCAATATACAAGAGAACGATCCAATTGGCCGCCTAAAATTGGATAATTCCCCGAAAATAACAGGAGTAATCGGCGTTAACTACAAAAAAGAGGCTGCCCCCCGCCATTTTCATGGTTTCCGGGACATCCTCTTCCATCATTTATTTCAATTCTGCAATCAGTCGATCTACTTCCCCTGAAGGTGTATTCAACACTTCATAAACATTAACTAATACATTGTTTTGAATTTGATCCGTCGTTAAGTTGCTGAAAGTTAACGTTTGTTTGCCATTAACTAAACGGTCAGTGCCAGTGAATGGGAATATTTTAGAACCCAAAATAGTTCCAGAACGATCAACCAGCTCAAATTTCAATTTGGAGAAGTTATTGTCTACCAACACCTTGGGATCACGAATGAGATCCATATACAGCTGTAATTTATAAGTGTAATTGATAGCAATTGTTTGACCAGGGACCGTCATTTGAGACAACATATAGTCTTTCAGATTAACCTTATACGGATACAAGGAGATTTCGTGTCTATCCTCTGGCTCCTGCACAGCTACCTGATAAGAGGCAATGGTTGACTTGAACGTTGGTTTGGTTTCTCCGCCCGCTTGTCCATTGATTTCATTCTGCACTTTCATCGTGAATTTATCACTTGTCTCAGACACAGGCAGAACAAATGCATAACTGACAACCGTTGAAGTTCCAGGCGCGATAGACTTCTGAGCATCATTTTGTCTGGAACCTGTGTAATCATAGCCAGTTGGGCTCGACAACATCGTTTGGAAAGCTGGGACAGGAATGTCACTTACACCTTTGTTGGTCAAAGTAAATTTAGCAAAAGCTACTTTGCTGCCTTGATCTTTGTTGTCCGTAACATGAAGTTCTACCAAGGCTACATCAAGATCTTGATTAATAACGTCATTCCACTTCTCAAACGTAATCGGCGTTCCGAAAGTATAGCTGCCAGTGGCACCAGCAGCACCTGGCAGCTCAACATTCAGCTTCCCGATCGAGAATGCAGATGTTTTTACATTACCTGATGCATCTGCTTGCGTAAAGCTTTCGGATGTCAGGACATTGATACTGTCCAGCACGGTATCCATATCTGCGCGAATAGCGTAGTGTACATATTTACTCTGGCCTGCGTCTAACACAACAGGATTCGCTTCAACCTGTTTGCCTGTATACAGATTCGTTTTGGACTTGCCATCCAATTCAATCGCTGGCAATGTTTCGGATTGATCGTTTGGATTGGTTACCAAAAGCTTCACAACATACACAACGCCTTCATTACTGTTGCTTTTGGTAATATCAACCGTTTTGTACTGCAATGGCGAATTCACAGTTGGGATGCTGAACGTTTCTCCCCACTTGATAGGCGTAGGTGCCTTTTTAAACTCTCCGCGATTTCCGTTCCATACCAGCCCGTCGATGGGAGCAGAAAACAGGACAGTTTCCTGTTTCGGATACACATCATAGTTAACATCAATCAGCGACAGATCGCTTAGATCCACTTCTGTTTGACGGTTAATCACTTTCAAATAAGTTAATTCGACTTCCGACTCAGGTTGTACCCCGTGTGCATTGCCGCTGCTTGAGCGTAAGGTATACACGGTACCATCCGTGGTTTTTACTTTAAGCTCATAGTCGGGGATGCGAAGGGTCTGATTGCTGGTGTTTATGATTCTAATAACAGAACCGAGACGCACTCCGTTTGCTGTTTTCTCGCTAGTGACACCTTCGATTGCAACTTGAAGGTTATCGCTTATCTTGTAGACGGGAGCTGCGATTGTTTGAGCAACCGTCGCATCTGTTCCTTCTGCCAGCGCTGGAAGTCCTGACATCAGCAATGCCGATGACAGAACGAGCGTCATAGCTACTTGTTTGAATTGAATTTTCATTTTCCCGTTCCTCCTAAGCGTTTTACATTTCAATCATCACATGGTGCTGAGCATCAGAATCTTTGGTAGCTTCCTGCTCGGCCGCCTGACTTTTCTTTCTCTTCCGCATAAAAATAACCAAGACAATCGCAACGAAAGCCGGGACCGCAGATACCATCAAGGTGTCAGCAATGGCCCTTGTCAAAGCCTCTTTTTGTACGAGTCCGAATAAAACGCCGATAACACCACTGGAAGCCGTACTTGCATCCGTTCCGAGTTCTAGATAACGATGAACAACATTCGTCTGAAAATCAGCATACGCAGATGTATTCGTAGAAATGGATTCATTGAATCTTACTCCGAACTGCGTTGATTTGTTATTCATAATACTAGTCAGCAAGGCAATACCAAGCGATGCCATGACGTTACGCACAACATTGGATACAGAGGAAGCTCTGCCGATCAAATGGTTGGGCAACGTATTCATCCCAGCTGAAGATAATGGCATCATACACAACCCAATACCGATACCCCGGATCACTAGCAAACCGCTGATCCAATGTGTAGACGTTTGCTGAGAAAGCACATGCATCTCTAAAGTCGTAAAGCCAATAATAGCCAAACCTACGATACTCAGAGGCACGACCCCGTATTTTGACACAAGTTTCCCTGCAATAGGCATCATGAAAGCCATTGCTATCGATTGCGGCATCATCACGAGCCCTGTTTGCATAGGCGTCAATCCCGTTACATTTTGCAGAAAAATTGGCATCATGTAGATCCCGCCCTGCATCGAAATCATAACGAAACTCGAAGCTGCCAAGCTTAACGTAAAGACAGAGTTTTTGAATAAACGAAAATCCATAATCGGATTCTCTTTACCAAGCTCGATGTAAATTAATAAGATAAAACTTGAAATTGAGACGAAGAACAAACTCACGATATAGAAAGAAGTCCAACCTTCCACTTGACCATCCGTTAGTGCCAATAGCAGCGTACTGAAAACAATCATACACAAGATACTGCCGACATAATCGAATTTCAGTCCTGCACGTTTCGGTGTCTCTTTCAAGATAATTAAACCAAGGCCAACGGCGATAATACCAATTGGAACGTTGATGTAAAATAAATACCGCCAGCTAAAATTATCAATTAAATATCCGCTTAAGGTTGGTCCCATCGCAGGCGCTGCCATCGCCGCAATCCCCCAGATCCCCATCGCTACTTGAATTTTGCTGCGAGGCATGATCTGGTAAAGCATCGCCATACCGACTGGCATAATAAAGCCGCCGCCAAGTCCTTGAATAATTCGGAAAATAGTAAGACTCGTGTCGCTCCAAGCGATCCCACATAATACGGAACCGATGATAAAAGCAGTCACCGTTGATAGAAACGTTGTTTTGTAACCGAATCGGTCCGCTAGAAAACCACCCATAGGAACAACAACAGCTGAAGCGAGCATATAACCCGTAACAACCCATTCAATTTCCGTAGATGTTGAACCGAATACAGCCATGAGCTTTGGTATCGCAACGTTCATTAAACTATTATCCAAAATGGCTAGAAATGTACCCAGAATGAGCACTAACAGTGCTAACCACTGGTAGACTGTGATCTTCTCCTCTTGCTGCTCAACTGCCGGAGTAGCTGTATCTGCCGTTGTTGTTGACATTGTAGCAGCCTCCTTTACTCGGCATGAACCTTAGCTCCGTCTGTCAGCTTGTCACCTGGGTTCAAGACGATTTTGTCTCCCGGTTTCAGAGCCGAGTCTCCTTTGAGGTAAACCCAATCTTGGTTCTTATCTTCAGTCTGCAGCACTACAGATTGAACGGCGTCACCGCTTACTTTGAAAGCCACGGATTTGCCATCTTTTTGAATAAGCGCAACTTTCGGCACTTCAACGCGAGTTTCACTGCTGCTGCCTCCGAAGTCAACGCTGGCTACAGCACCTGCATGCAAGGTTCCATCTGGGTTGTTTACCGTCAACTTAACTGGGAATGTATTATTATTCGTATCAGATACCGGGCTTACAAAGGAAACCGTTCCTTCGAACGATTTACCTGGAACACTAGGAACAACAACGTTTCCTTTGGCTCCTTCTTTGATCGAATTAATCATTCCTTCAGGCACGCTAACTTCAACTTTCACTTTATCTATATTTACAACGGTCAATAAAGCAGCACCAGCTTGCGCCATTTCTCCTGCATTTACGTTCTTTTTAACAATGACACCGTCGATAGGGGATACGACTCCCGCATTTTTCACAGCGATCTGAACGAGATTCAAAGCAGCTTGTTTAGCGGTTACATCAGCTTTCAATTGTTCTAATGTATTTGCCGTTGCACCTTCTCTAACTAAGCCTAGCTTCGCTTCTGCCGCAGATAATTGCGCATTCGCTGCTTGCTGTTGAGAAAGAGCGGAATCATTAGCTGATTTAGCTTTTTCAAAATCAAGCGTTACTTTATCCAATTCGTCCGAAGTAACCTCGCCTTGATCATAAAAGTTCTTGGCATGATTGTATCCCTTGGTCACAAGATCATAAGCGGCTTGTGCTTGCGATACTCCTGCTTTAGCTTGATTAACAGCTGCTTTGGCTTGGTCAACACCTGACATTGCCGCCTGCAAATCCTGTGAACGTGCACCAGCTTCCGTATCCGCCAATTTGGCTTGCGAAGCCGTCAGTCCTGCTTGCGCTTGATCCAGCTGTTGGAGCAAATCTTCGGTATCGAGCTGCACAAGCACATCGCCCTTTTTCACTTTTGCGCCTTCTTCTACGGAAACAGCGGCAACTTTCCCACCGATTTTGGACACGACTTGAACGGTTTGATCTGATGCTAACTTACCACTCGCTCCGACGGCATTCGCACTGTTGATTGTAATTACCTTGACGGAAGGCACAGTTGACTGTGCACTACTAGGCGACGAAGATGTGCATCCACTCGCAAGTATCATGGAACCGGCCAGAACACTTAAAGATATAACGACGTTAAGATGTTTTTTCATGGGCAATCCTTACTCCCCTTTGATATGGATTTTGATCGAAGCATTCATTCCCGGTGCTAGATCCAATCCCTTATGATCGTCTATAGAAATTTTTACACTCATACGTTGTGTTACTTTCGTGAAATTCCCGCTTGAGCTTGTTGTCGGAAGCAAAGCGAATGTAGAAGCTGTTGCTTGACCAATCTCCATTATTTTTCCTTGGAACTCTGTTTTGCCATACGTATCGATGTCAATCGTTACCAGCTGTCCGACATGAACTTTTTTGATCTTCGTCTCGTCAATATCTGCGGATACGTATAGGGCGTTTTTATCCACAATCATAGCAATAGACTGTCCAGGAGCCACTACTTCGCCAACCTTAGCAGAAGTTTGAATGACTGTTCCACTAATCGGAGAGCGTAATGACGCTTGATCTAATAAACTATTTGATAAGTTCGTAATATCTTGCTGCCCAACGATTTGATCCGCCACAACCGAATCCCCCATTTTAATGCCAAGCGTGTTAATTTTGCCAGAAATTCTAGGCATGACACGATAGATATCCCCAGAAATCCGGGCATTGTCCGTCGCCACGTAGTTAGCACCTTGATACCAGTAATAAGCGCCGATATAGGCTCCACTAATTACAATAACAGCCAGAATAATAATTAAAATTAATTTACGTTTCATTCCGTTCCCTCCAGCTTTTTCTCCAAATGTTTAATCAGTGTACCGACCACTTCTTTGCAAGTCGCAATCTGCTCGGGTGTAAAGACATTCTCTAGACCTGCATAAAACTCATTGTTCATCGTCTCAACCTTCGATTTCTTCATCTGTTGACAGAAATCTGTCGTACAAATCCAGACCACCCTGCGATCTTGCTCATCTCTATTGCGTTCCACCATCCCATCTCGTTCCAGCCTATCTACAATACCAGATACTGTGCTATTACTGAGTTGGACAGACTGGGCAAGATCACCAAGCTTTCTTGGTTGCTTCTGGAATAATTCCCGTAAAATAAATAACTGAGGTCCTGTAAGCTCTTCTCGCTGAAGTTCTCGATACAGTAAAGAAGCCCGTACTTTATGCAGCCTCGTAAGTTCAGCCACAAGTTCTTTAACCTCTTCCAAAACGCGCCCCCCTCTTGCACACTCAAAATCATTCGTATACGAAATATTGTAACATCACACATCATACCATGCTTTTATGAAACTGGATATATGTAGAATTGTAATTCGTTAATTCCTTATATCGCGTAAAAACCTATGTTTTCAGCAGCTGAAGAAAGGATATAAATGGAGATTTGAAGTATTTCAGATTTCGGTGAAAAAATAATAAAGGATCAGAATGAAGCGTTTTTTACTGAAACGCTTTCATAAATCGTCCGCTAGTCCCAGCATTACGAAGCGTTTGGAGCGGTTCAACGTGGACTGTTGAAAAGCGAGACGGCCTTTTGGGCTTTCTCGGAAAGGATTGGAGGATTTTACGGCTGGGAATGGGGGAATTTTTGGCTGTGAGACAGCTGGTTTAGCTTTCTCAGCTGGGGTTGGGGGAGTCGGGCAACGACGTTTCGGCGTGGAATGGAGCTCCWCGCGACATTTAAGCTTGTTTTRCAGCGCTAACGCGTGCTGRTTGCGCGTGGCAGYTACTTTAGCGGCGTAAAACAACGTTWCGRCGTGGCWTKGGCGTKGAATGGAGCYCCACGCGACATTTAAGCTTGTTTTRCAGCGCTAACGCGTGCWGATTGCGCGTGGCAGCTACWTTAGCGGCGTAAAACAACGTTTCGRCGTGKCTYTGGCGTGKAAAACAACGTTTCGRCGTGKCTCTGGCGTGGAATGGAGCCCCACGCGACATTTAAGCTTGTTTTACAGCGCTAACGCGTGCTGGTTGCGCGGGGCAGCTACTTTAGCGGCGTAAAACAACGTTACGGTGTGTCTTTCCCGAGCTGGCCGACCATCGGAGCTACTCCTCACGATGCTGTGAATCCCGCTCCTTCTCATAGAGAGCAAACAACGCCAATTTAGCGTAGAAATCCTCCAAAATAAAGCGGGAATCCACACTCCGGTACACACGAATTTTACGATTGCCTGCCTTAGCCATATATCGCATTTCGGCATCGACATTCGGCGCCTCGATCATCTCATAATCGAACCTTTGCTCCTCCAGCAGAAGGGAAACGGCTGGTGAGTCGCCGAGCACCCAGGTTTCTCCTTTTGGCCACTGCGGTCGATGCCCGTTATTCATGTTGTGATTGACAAGATAATCAAATAAATAGTTGCCGATGCGGCCATGAGGACGAACTTTGATAGCAAGCTCGGCGATGCCAACGCGCACCATTTCGTAAACATTCTTAGGAACTTGCCATAACGGAATCGGTGAATTGAAAACGACATTGACGGCGTCGACATCATTGGATAAATTGAATTCCTCATGCCCCTCAGGATACGTACCCCCACCAATCCAAACAGCGATAAGACGATCCGCAATTCTTGGCTCCTGTAAATAAGCGCTAGCCAGATCGGTTAAGGGTCCTTGAAAAGTGACAAATAAAGGCCTTGAATCCTCCTTCATCGCTTCGTCGATAATCAGCTGGCTGCCTTCAGATGGTACAGGTGTATGAACATCCGGAAGTTTGTGAGGTGCCCCCCGATAGACGCCATATTGGTCTCTCATCCCCATGAGTTGGAGCACATGTTCAACTTCCTCATAAGATTCTTCCATCGAAGTGGCGCTTCTTGCACCGAAGTGAGCGCCTATAAAACCTTTAATTTGTAAGCGTTGTGATAAAATCGCATGTACGATCGCGTATTGATCATCCGCCTCGCATTTGGCATCGGTATTAATAATGACACGAACCTGCTTTTGCTCTGGAACCTCATATGGCATAAAATCGTGCGGCATCGCTTATCTCTCCTTCTTGTATCTAGGCATTCCGAGTTAAAACAGAGGATACTGCCTTTCTCCAGCCCGAACAATGGGCTTCGCGCAGTTCCGGTAACATTTTCGGCTGATACGAAATATATCCTTCTCGCTTTGTACCAATTGCTTCGAGCGATGGCCAAAAGCCGATTCCAACACCGCCCAAATAAGCAGAGCCAAGAGCGGACAATTCCGCAATCTCCGATTTCACGACCCTTGTACCTAACAAGTCAGCTTGGAATTGCATCAAATTCACATTATCAGAGGCGCCGCCGTCTGCCCGCAGTTCTTGGAGCGCGACAGCCGTTTCACTTTCCATTAGTTTAACAGCATCGTGCACCTGAAAAGCAATACTTTCAATCGCTGCCCGAATGATGTGCGCTTTGGTCGTCCCACGATTCATCCCTGTAATGGAAGCTCTGGCATAAGCGTCCCAATAAGGAGCACCAAGTCCGACGAAGGCAGGCACCAGATATACACCTTCACTATCAGGGGTATGCTCAAGCAACTGCTCCATCTCCTCAAACGTACGAAACAAGCCCAAATTATCCCGAACCCAGGTCAAGCTGTCACCCGAGGTGCGGATAACGGCTTCAACAGCATACGTCACTTTGCTGCTTCGGCCCCAAGCAATGGCGCTCACAAGTCCGTTGCCAGACGGGATCGGACTCTCGCCTACGTTCATCAGCACCGATGTGCCTGTGCCGTAAGTGGCTTTGGCCATGCCTGTCTCAAAGCACTGATTGCCGAATAAAGCCCCCTGCGAGTCGCCGATCACCCCGGTGATAGGAACACGGCAATCGCCGAATAATTCCCTATCTTCCGTGTAGCCAAAGATCTCGTCCGAGGCTTTCACTTCAGGAAGCAGCTGCGGCGGCACGCCAAAGAGGCCGCACAACTCCTCATCCCACTGTAACGTGTGGATATTAAAAAGCGAGGTGCGGCTGGCGTTCGTGTAATCCGTCGCATGCGCCTTGCCTCCGCTCAGCTTCCACAGCAGCCAGCTGTCGATCGTGCCTGCGAGCAGCTTGCCTGCCGCCAGCTTATCGCGCACTCCCTCCACGTGCTGCAAGATCCAGCCCCATTTCGCAGCGGAGAAATAGGGATCAAGCATCAACCCCGTCTTGCTGCGCACGATCTCCTCTTGCCCAGCCCTCTGATAGTCGGCGCACTGGTCGGCGGTTCGCTGACACTGCCATACGATCGCGGCATGTACCGGAAGCCCTGTCGTTTGATCCCACAGCACAGCCGTTTCCCGCTGGTTCGTGATCGTTAAGGCAGCGAGCGATTCCGGCCCGATTCCAGCTATCGCCAAAGCTTCATGCGCAGAGCGAATCACATTCGCGTAAATTTCAATTGGATCGTGCTCGACCCAGCCCGGGCGCGGATAGTGCTGGCGATGTGGGGTCGCGCTTTGAGCCGTTATCTGGCCAGCGCGGTCAATAACGAGCGCTTTCGTTCCTGATGTGCTTTGGTCGATCGCGAGCAGATAGCACTTTTCCATCGCCGTTAGTCCTGTCTGCCGAGCATTTCAAGCGCCACACGCTTAAGATTGCTCCTGCTAATGCCATAATGAGCAAAAACCTCGGCTGTTTTCCCAGCGATCGCCGGCTCATCCGGTATCCCTATGATGCGCATCGGTACGGGGCAATTTTGAACGACCACTTCGGACACTGCTGCGCCAAGCCCGCCATGAACACTGTGCTCTTCCACTGTAATGATGTGCCCCGTTTCTTTCGCCGCCTGGATGATGGCTTCTGCGTCCAGAGGCTTGATCGTATGCATATTGATCACTCGGCAAGATATGCCCGCTTCCTTCAATGCTTCATGAGCATCCAGAGCCACACGAACCGTTTCCCCTGCCGCAATGATCGTCACATCGCTGCCTTCGCGCATTTGCACGGATTTGCCAATGATGAATTCGTAGTCGTCTGATTCATAAACATCTTCCACGGCGTTGCGGCCAATCCGAACATAAACGCCGCCTTCGTGCTCAACAAGCGCTTCCGTCATCCGCTTCGTTTCATGCCGATCAGCTGGCATCATAACAGCGATGCCCGGTATCGCCCTCATAACAGCAACATCCTGTACGGAATGATGGGACATGCCAAGTGCGCCGTAGCTGACGCCGCCACTGATTCCCACCAGTTTCACGTTCGTAGCTGAATAAGCTACGTCCACTTTAATTTGCTCAATGCTGCGCATGCTGAGGAAACAAGCCGGAGACGTTACGAACGGCTTTTTCCCGCTATGGGCAAGCCCTGCGGAAATTCCGACGATATTTTGCTCAGCGATGCCCACCTCAACGAATTGCTCTGGAAATGCTTTGGCAAAAGGACCCATCGCTGCCGAACCTCGCGAATCGCTGGCAAGCACCATAATGGAGCGGTCATGCTGTGCTTTCTCGAGCAATGTGTCGCAAATGACCTGCCGATTTGGAATCGTGTTCATGTTAGCTCACCTGTCCTTTCTGCTCGTAGTTGTCGAATGCGGCAGCGAGCTCTGCCAGAGCTTTCTCCAATTCAACTTGGTTAGGTACATGATGATGCCAGTGTGGAACATTTTCTGCAAAAGAAACACCTTTGCCCTTAACCGTATTGGCCATGACAAGCGTTGGTTTGCCACTCTGTGCAGGTACGGCGTCGAAAGTCTCGACCAAAGCTTGCATATCGTTGCCGTCGATCGAAACAACATGCCAGCCAAAAGCTGTCCACTTGTCCTCAAGAGGATCCAAGCCCATAACGTCTTCCGTGGAGCCGCTGATCTGCAAACGATTGCGGTCGATAATGCCAATTAGATTATCTAGTTTGTAGTGAGATCCCGCCATCGCGGCCTCCCATACCGAACCTTCCGCTTGCTCGCCGTCTCCCATGAGACAATAAGTTCGATAGGCTGCGCCGTCTTTTTTCGCGGCAAGTGCCATACCGACCGCGACCGCAAGTCCATGGCCAAGCGCGCCTGTGTTCATCTCGATGCCTGGCACTTTGTTGTTCGGATGCCCGATGAGCTTCGTGCCGAATTTACTGAAGGTCGCCAATTCATCTTTCGGGAAAAACCCGCGATCCGCAAGGATCGACCACAGAGATTCTACCGAATGCCCCTTACTCAAAATAAATCGGTCGCGGTCTACCGCCTTTGGTTTCGCTGGATCAATATTCATCACGCGGTAATAGAGTGCCGTTAAAATATCTGTATTGCTAAGCGAACCCCCGGTGTGACCTGTTTGTGCCCCAGCAATCATTTGCAATAAATCCATCCTGATTTGCGTTGCTTTCGCTTGAAGCGCTCTGATTTCCATATGTCCTCCTTATTTACAGGCCTTTGCCTCGCAGCCAAGCCTGAATTTCGCTTTCCGTTGGATCAACAGGGTCAGGGGACAACCCAGGGATATACGAACATGCTTCATATAAAGCAGGAATGACATTGGCATGAATGCCGACGGAATGATGCACATACGGCCCCTTCACAAGCTTCTCTTCCCATAGCGGCCAGTCGTTCACTTCAACCCATACATAAGATCCACGTGTATAAGGACCTTGAATTCCCTTGGCTTTCCCAAGGAATAATTGATAATCGCCATGATCGCCGTCAAAACGAGCCAGCGTCATGCCGCCACCTTTAATCTCACCTTCGTGAGTTCCTGGCGCATGATCATCGAACAAGAAATGCTTGCGCAGCTTTGGTTTATTTTCAACCGATAGAGACACTGGAAAATTCCCGCAATGGAACAGCAATTCACCGTTGGCGTTCTCGGGATGGCGTACAGTTAAATCGGCAAAAAAAGTCGGGGCTTCATTCATCGCTGCAGCTTGAACCATAACGGAAGTAATTGCGCCATGGATGTCAGTCTCGCACGTTACCGGAATCTGTTCATCAGTCAAAATGGCATTCGCCAGACAAGGCATAATCCCCATGGCTTCCTGCAGTGATGACCAGCATTGAATGGCAATCGCCGTACTGCCTGTTTGTTGTGCGTACTGCTTCATGGCTACTTTCAGCGCGGCAATTCGTCTCACATCTGCTTCTGTCACTTCTGACCAGTCCAGCCTCTCCTTGATGTAATCCATCGCTTGCGCCAATTCTGAAGATTGACCGTTTTCGATGCGCTTCGTAGCACGCTGAATGTCAACGAGTGTAATCGGGTGC
This sequence comes from Paenibacillus sp. 01T422, assembly GCF_056398785.1. Classification (NCBI taxonomy): domain Bacteria; kingdom Bacillati; phylum Bacillota; class Bacilli; order Caryophanales; family Paenibacillaceae; genus Paenibacillus; species Paenibacillus sp. 01T422. The sequence continues at coordinate 14,076 of NZ_JBFTQB010000174.1, forward strand.
AGCTCGATACCGAAACGCTCCAGCAATTCCCCTTCATTGCACATCATCGTCCAGAAAGACGACGGTCTCGGGCCGATTTGCAGGATGCGCAGCGAACGGAACTGGCGAACAACATTCGCCGCAGAAATGAAATTTGAGAAACCCCTTTCAAAAACAGGGTCATTCACACGCGTATTCGTCACATAAGAAAACGGTACATTAAAGCGCCGAAGCACCTTGCCCGTTGCGAATAAACCGCACTGTGTATCTCGCAGGCGCATGCCATCCTCGAGCGGAGCTTCATCGCGCGGCCCCCATAGCAGTACAGGCTTGCCTAGCGCTTTACCCACCCGCGCAACCGTGTCTTCCGTACCGAAGTTGCAGTGTGGGAAAAATACGGCATCCACTTCCTCTTGCTTGAAGCGATTGATGATGAGATCCGCGTTGATGTTATCGTCATAGAGAAGGCCCTCTGAATTGATCCCCTCCAGATCGACAATATCGATATCTAATCCGAAGTTTTGGATTTGTTCCCTAATGAGTACCTTGTACTTAAATGCGTCATCAGCGCTAAAAACGAATCGGCGAGTCGGTGCGTAACCCAGCTTTAATTTTTTCATGGATGTGCCTCCTGATAAGTTTAGCTAAACAATTAAATTGTTGAGATGAATTTTCGCTAAAATAAAACGATTTGAAATTGCCTTTGTTTAGCTAATTCTATGAATAAACATATGCTAACATGTCTATAATAGGACGTCAATGCAGTTTATTAT
>NZ_JBFTQB010000175.1:0-8807 GCF_056398785.1 Paenibacillus sp. 01T422
GATCAGGCCTCATCACTCTTTTACCAAGGCAAGGCGGCTATGTTCGTCAATGGCCAATGGGAAATTCCGAGTTCGCAAAAAAATCTGGGAGACAATGTAGATTTCATGAATTTCCCGGCGAAAGATGAAGCCACTTACGATAAAGCTAAGTTTGCGATGAACGGAGCAGGGGGTCCAGGAGGTTTCGCCGTTTCCGCAAAAACGAAAAATAAAGAAGCCGCAATCAAAGTAGCAGCGTTCATGGCACGTAAATATGCGGAGTACAAGTACACGCAAGTAGGCACGCCGATTGTCTCTGTCAAGGTCGATAAGCCAATCACTGCGCAAGTACCTGCGATGTTGTCTCGACTTGGGAAAGAAGTGATTCCTAATATTACGAGCTTCGCGACTGTGCAGAATGATACAAATGTGAATTTGAGCATTGACGACAACTCGCAAAACTTGATAGTCGCAGGATTTACGGCGGAACAATTCGTAACGAATCTCAATAAATCACTGAAGAAATAAATCCTTTCAGTACCTAATGGCTCACATCGACCTGTAAGTCGGTGTGAGTTTTTTTAAAGAGAGGGAGCATAGAGATGAAACAATACTTAGGAAACAAATGGGCTATTTTAATTTTTCTAACTCCGGCAGTCGTTCTATATAGTGTGATTGTGTTTTATCCTATTCTTCAAACCTTTTATCGCAGTTTTTTTGAATGGGATGGGCTTAGCGAAGCGACTTTTATAGGCGTCAAAAATTATATCGAGCTTAGTCAGGATTATTTATTAGCCACTTCACTTCGGAATGGCTTTTTATTCGCCCTTGTTCTGGTCATTTTCCAAATTGGCCTAGGCACTTTGTTAGCGCTTATTTGTGCCGATCCAACGGTGAAGGGCCGTAAAGTACTGAAAACCGCCTATTTCATTCCCGTTGTACTGTCGGTCACCGTCGTGTGTCAACTATGGCTATCGATGTATGACCCCGTTAACGGAATCATCAACAAATTGTTTCAAGCAGTTGGCATGGCCTATCGTCAAGACTGGCTGAACTCACCAAGTGTCTCGATTATTGCGATTGCTTTCGTCAATGCTTGGCAATATATGGGATTCCAATTTGCATTGCTTTATGCCGGCGCGAAATCCGTTCCAGAGCATTATACAGAAGCTGCTCGAATCGATGGTGCAGGTAAATGGAGGGCACATTGGCACATCACACTCCCTTTGATGAAGGAGACATTCAAATTTTGCTTTATTATTGCCATTACTGCTGGAATAGGTGCTTATGTGCAAATGGCAATTATGACGAATGGCGGACCAGGCACGACAAACTATACGATAACGTTCATGATTATTCGGAACGCCTTTTCGGGTAATCAATATGGGTATGCTTGCGCTATTTCGGTCTTGTTAATTGTGATTAGCTTAATCGCCACCATTATCATCAACAAAGTGTTTGATAGTAGAGAAACCGGGTTGGAACAGGGGTAAAGGAGAGTCATCATATGAACAAAATCGTTGGAGTGGTTCTACAGTCCTTTTTATGGATGTATTTCGCTATTTCTGTATACCCGTTAGTTTGGATGGTTTTCTATTCGTTGAAAAACAATGATGAAATTTTCGTAACCAATCCGTTCGGAATACCAACGCACTTCAGATACGAGAATTATGTGAATGCCTGGAATAAATTCAGTGTCCCCACTTATATCTCCAATAGTATGATTGTTTCTACGATAACGACGATCGGTGTTGTCCTATTTGCCGTCATGTTTGCCTATGCAATCGCTAGACTTCGATGGAAATTCCGGGAAGCGGTGCGGATTTACATGATTATCGGGATGTTTATTCCGATTCAAGTCATTATTATTCCCTTGGCGATTATCGTGAAAGATTTTCACTTAACGAATACGTACGGTGCACTTTTGATCCCTTACGTAGCATTCGGGCTGCCCTTTGCCTCAATGGTATTCTACGGCTTCCTGCGAGGGATTCCGCAAGAGCTGGAGGAATCCGCTTGTATGGACGGCGCTTCGATTTATCTCACATTCTTTCGCATCATGCTGCCGATCCTCACCCCAGCAGTCGCAACCATTGTGATTTTGCAATTTATGGGAACGTGGAATGAGTTCTTTTTGGCATCGATTTTGATTACAAAAGAGGAATTAATGACTTTGCCGATAGGGCTCATTTATTTTCAAGGTCTTCATGCGACCGACTGGGGTGGAATGGGCGCCGTCATGACGATCGCGAGCTTGCCAATGGTTGTGTTATATCTGATCTTCACCGAACAAGTGGAAAACGCTTTGACAGTAAGCTCATCTGTGAAGGGATGAATTGACGAATAGCTAGGCCGCCGAGCTRCCGTTCGGTGGCTTTTTCGTTAACTGGTAGATATTAGGTGGGATAATGAAACTTTATTCGAATTAATGTGTCTATACAGAGAGACTTGAGGAAGGGGTCGCAATAAACAATCGAGACCTCATTTCGTGGGACAAACCAAAGATTAACTAGTAACAAGAAGGAGGCTTTATGACTACACACATTTATTTTGTCCGTCATGGTATTGCGCCATTTGCGCTTGAACTTGAACGAGCAGGAGGGGCAAGTCTTTCTGAGCAAGGAAAAGCAGATGCCAAAAGAGTGGCTGAGTTGTTAGCTAACGAAAACATAGATGTCATAGTTTCCAGTTCCTACCATCGAGCAAAAGAAACGGTTGCTCCATTGGCAGAGCGGCTACAGAAAGAAATTATCCAATTTGAGGAACTTATTGAAAGGCCAATAGCGAGCTTAAATTATCCAGTTTCTGAAGAACAACTACTACTTGGGATTGAAAAATCATTCACAGACATTGATTTCTGTATGCCTGAAGGCGAGACAACAAGACAAGCTCAAGAACGAGCAATTCCCCTCATCTTGAAGTTGCTGACTGACTATGAGGGCAAGAAAATCGCGATAGGGACCCATGGAAATATGATGACGATCATATTACAATATTTTGATCCGAATTATGGCTTTGAATTTTGGAAGCAAACCAGCAAACCGGATATTTATAAGCTCGAATTTAATGCACATGAATTGAAAAATGTTTCGAGGTTATGGAGATAGAGGTGGAGAGATGAATAATTCGATTAGGCTGATAGAACCATCGATTGCGTATAGAGATGCGTATATTTCGTTTTATGAGGATTGGAAAGCCAGTGGTGAAGATATTGTTCCATGGGTCGTTGAGAAGGAACCTTATGATTTCATGGTCATGATGAACTTTTTGTACGCGCAAGATTCAGAAGAGAAGATAACAGACGAGAAATTTGTACCTCACTCTACCTATTGGCTATTAAATGATGATTCTGGGAAGATCGTTGGGGCAGCAAATGTTAGGCATAGACTGAATGAGAAATTGTTCAATTGCGGTGGGCATATCGGATATGGCATTCGACCGTCAGAAAGGCGCAAAGGGTATGCCACTCAACTTCTAAGCTTAACCTTAGAACGGACGAAAGAGATGGGCCTTAGCAGGATACTTCTTGTTTGTGATAAAGGGAACGTGGCGTCTGAGAGAACGATTGTGAGAAACGGTGGTCGATTTGAATCGGAATACGTTGAGGATCATGGAAATGTTGTTAGACGTTTTTGGATCCAGTTGTGAAAATTGTTAAAAAGGCAGCCATCCAGAAGGATAGGCTGCCTTTTGCCGCATGGTTCACTTTACCGCTACTAAACACATTAAGATTTTTTTATTGTGTAAAATCCATACTGTTCGATTTCATCTAAAGCCTTTCGTCCAAAAGACTCAACGAGTTCATCGGCCCGGATTTTAGTTCCTCCAAGTGTAAGCCCGTCCCAGCGAACAATTCTACCGTCCTTAACCAAATAATAATCATCCATATTATAAGCCTCCCAAATTAACATTTCGGAAATCTGTGTTCGTATAAGCAGAGTTAATCTGCCTATATGTATTCTAACACTATTTTGTTTTCCACGCATCCTGGAAAGCAGGTCCTGCTGGCCCTGTGGAGATATCGGTTTCACCAATTTCCCCCCACAAGCCAGCATAGTTAATGAAAGCTTGTCCATTCAAAGGATGGGACAATTCGCCAACATTCACTACGTTGTAGAACGTATTGAAGCTATCGCCAGCTCCTGTATAATCGCTTGGCAATGCGCCACGGGATTGTTGTCCGGCAGTTGGGTAGCTAGCATGTGTACCGACTGCGGAGTAGACAACCGGATGTTTGTAGTCGTTGGTCAGCTTCTGACTATCGGCAGCGATTGCACCATCTTTCGTTGCGAATTGTAATTGCGCAGAAGTGTAATCTTTACCTTCGCCATTATGTGCGGAGTAATAGGCAGAGACGAATTGCTGTCCACTGTCTACTGTGACTGTAATATGTTCCCAATCTCCTTCATGGTTAAAATCCAGACCTACAACTGACGGGGAATCGTTATAAGGGTAAAAAAACCAATACTGCAGGTCGTACCCGCCTGCTTTGACGCTGCTCGGTTTAACATGAGCATAAGTTCTCCAATCACTGCTCGGTGATCCTGGATAAACGGTTTTATCAAAACCATTATCATTAGGAGGCTGCAGGAAGAAACCTTCGTCAGCCCGTGTATTACGGGCTTGGCTGGAGAGGATGTTGCTGCCGGAGTGCGAGCATAACCAGYTCTTTGTTTGATGGGCTTGCTGGGACAAGTTCGTCTGTGTGACAGCATTAAAGGCAATGATTTGATCATCACTGCACCCGCCATCATGATGGAAACGCATCGTTACACGCTGCAGATACCAATCTACGCTTGAAAGTTTATTGTCTTCACTGGGATGCAGATATAGTTTTGGAGCGTACTGTGCAAGCAGGGCTTGTTCCACAGCATCGTCAATTCCGTCTTGATCCGCATCGGTTGCTGCGAAGGAGTCACCTGAGATAAACAGGGATCCAACCAAGATCGAAGATAAGGCAGCAGTAACCACTACATAGTGTCGCCATTTTGCTAGAACATGTTTCATTTGAATAGTAGCCTCCTTGGCTTTGGCGCATCCTGTTCTACAGATCAGGTGCTGCCGGTTTGGTTAGATGTCTAGACACCATCTATAGTAATCATAGAGGTAATTTATTTACTGGTCGTTATTCCCATGTGAAAATTTTGTAATTATGTGCGCGAAAGGAAACGAATCATCTTGCATATACACCTCTCAAAGAGTCTGCTACGATAGAACAAAATGAAATTTAATCAATAGACGGAATAGGATGAAACAGACATGAACAATGAAGCAAAAGTCAGTCACTATATAGTGATTAAAGGATATTTGGATGAATTGATGAACAGCGGGGATCTTCAAGTAGGCGACAAGTTACCTACGGAGATCGACCTGTCTCATCAGTTTTCAGTAAGCAGAGAAACGGTACGCGCAGCGATGAAACAGCTAGAGCAGGAGGGGAAGCTGGATGTGCGCAAAGGAGTCGGACGTTTTGTTCGTAGACCGCTGAGTTCCATACCAAGTAGCATAGAGAAGTTCCTCACGACCGAAGAAATTATTCTCTCAGCAGGCTTAGTAGAAGGCCAATTGGAACAGTTCATTCGCACCGAACCCTGCCAGGAAGAGTGGGCACAGTATCTGAAAATCTCTGTTGGTGATCCAGTCATTATCAATGAGCGGACGCGAACCGCCAACAATGAGCCTGTTGCACATAATATCAATATTATGCCGCTCGCTTTAGTCGAGGAGTCTTTCCAGAGGACGCCTTTGACTGGATCACTGGCGCGTTTTCTTGAAATGGAATGCGGCATCCGCATTGCAGGAGCGAGCACCGAGCTGGTCGTGCCTCATCATACACACCCTGTCTGCCGCAAGCTGCAGGTTAAGAAAGATACAACCGTGCTAATGATGAAACAAGTTCACTTTGACCAGCATCACATGCCTGTTTTATTTTCCTATGATTATTATCGCAATGATGTGTTTAATTTCTGGGTCAACCGCCGTAAATAGAGGCCTCAGAAGACTGAAATTAATAAATTCTTCGTATAAAGTTGATAAATCGATAACAATGCCCATCCATAATAAGGAAGAAGATGTCTAGACAACATTTTTAAACTTTTAAAAGGATGGGGAATATGAAAAAGATAACGAACGTACTGTGTGCAATGACGTTTACAATGGTTATGACGGTTGGCTGTGGCACCAATAATGCGGCGACAAGCACGCCTGCGGCTTCAAGTGCAGCGAATGCTGCAGCGACGACTTCACCTGCGCCTGCAACCGCAGCGCCTAAGAAGTATGAGCTTAACTTGGCAACGGCAGGAGATACCAACATGACTGATCTGCAAGAGAAGGTCATGGTCGGCGACTTCCAGAAACAGTTCCCCGGTTCACAAGTTCGTGTTGTCAACACAGGCGCTGGTGACGGCGGTACGCAAAAAATATTTGAAAAGCTAAAAGCACAAAAAGATGCTGGCAAGACCGAGTGGGACATTGATCTGGCGATCGTACACCAAAGCGGTATGCAGCAATTGATTGATAATGACTTGGTGGATAAATGGGTTCCGCAATCAGCGAACAAACAATACGTTGTTTCCCCTGACAGCAAGAACAGTTTGGGTACGAACGTGGATGGTTATGTCATCCCGCTTTTTCACAGCCAGGTTGCCATAGCTTTTAATCCCGATAAAGTCAAACAATTTCCAGCTAACTTCGAAGACCTGACAGCTTGGATTAAGGCGAATCCCAAACGATTTGGATATAACGGCATCCAGAACGGTGCTAGCGGAGTCGCATTCGCCACTGCTTTCACCTATTGGAAAACGGGAGATTACAAGAAACTGAGCGAAGGCCCTTATGATGCAGCAATTGAGCAAAAATGGCCAGCGATCATGAAAGAACTCAAAGCATTGCCAGTGACTTACACGAATGGCAATAACGGTACACTCGATATGCTGAACCGTGGTGAGATTGACATGGGACCAGTGTGGGTCGATATGTTTAATTTATGGGTATCGGAAGGCCGTATGAATCCTGCGTACAGCTTGAAAATTGCTGATCCTGGTCTGCCTGGTCAGCCGATGTATGTCGTCATTCCGAAAAATGCAAAAAATAAAGAAGCCGCATTGAAATATGCAGATTTATTAACTTCCCCAGAGGCTCAAGCGAAAGTTATTGTTGAGAAAAATAGCTGGTATCCCGGCATCGATGCTACCGTCGTGTTGCCTAAAGTAAGCGAGGAAGGCAAGAAAAAGCTGTTCAAAGAAATTACCGCAGAGGACTTGAACAAACGCGGACAGTCTTTCCCAATCAACTCTTACTTCGATCATCTGAAAACAGCTTATGAGAAAAACTAATACACCATCCATTGCCTTAGGGCAGCAAGCAGCAGGAGTGGGACTTGCCACTCCTGCTATTGCAGTTGTCGCGCTGCTCTTTCTGTATCCTTTTGTGCTTTCCTTCATCTCCAGCTTGCGCTCACAGGATAACGCATGGACGCTAGCCAATTATGTAGAAGCTATAACCTTATACGGTGGAGATATAATTTTCACACTCTGGGTTTGTATTGTCAGCATTATCGTGTTGATTTTCCTGACATCGATGATAGCTGGACTGCTCCGCTTAGGAGCGTACCCTGTGTTAGAATTTATATTCAAAATTCCATTATTTGTCCCTTTTGTCGTAGTTGGCCATGCCATGCGAGTATTCCTAGCACCGCACGGTACGCTCAACTCAGCGATCGCAATTACGGGCTTCTTTAACCCGGATCAGCTGCCATCTTTTGCATTCACGACAATGGGTCTCATCACGGCTTTGGTATGGAAAAATCTCGGTCTGGCATTGCTGCTGGTACTCGGAAGCTTCCGCGCTGTGAATGAAGGCATGCTGGAAGCTGCGCGCGGTATGGGGGCAGGCAAGCTTCGATTAATTTGGCATTTTCTTGTACCAATGAATAAGAACAGCATTGGCGTCATGGCAGTGTTAACGTTCACTTCTATGCTGGGCTGCTTTTCCATACCTGCCATGCTGGGAAATGGTGGTGGCAAGCAAATGCTAATGATGGATCTCTATCATCAAAGCGTTTATCAGCACAACTACGGGTTGGCTAATTCAATTGGCGTTATCACTTATATAGCTTCGATGGGAGCTGCCATTTATTACTTGAAGGGGTTGTCGAAAAAATGAGTAAATCCATGACGGCTTCCTCTGTCAGTGAACGGTTAGCGTTGCGGAAGCCGAGAACTCACTTTGGTCGCATGACGCGCCGACTTCTGATCTATGTCGCTGCGATCTTTTTCATCTTTGGTCCGTTGTCGAGTCTCATTCTCTGGTCCTTGGCCGAGAAATGGTTCTGGCCGCATCCTTTCCCAACCGATTGGGGCTTCAAATATTGGCATCAAGTGTTCGAAGGTAAAATGCTTTCGTCGCTCGGTCTGAGCTTCGCGATTGCAATAGCTGTCACAGTCCTATGTCTAGTGCTGACAGTTCCCTTATCCTATTTGATCGCTCGCAACAGACTCCCGTTCAAGCATGTGATTCTGCTGCTGTTTTTGCTGCCACAAGCGTTCCCGCAGCTTCCGGTTTTCACGAACGTTATGGTGTTCATGTATCGGTTTGATCTGGTAGGCACGTTGACCGGCTTGACGTTGATCCATCTGGTCGGAGCGATTGTCTTCTCTGTCTGGACGTTGGTCTCGGTCTTTCAATCGGTTGCGGAGTCGATGGAAGAGGCATCCTATATGCTCGGTGGGGGAAAAGTTTATACATTTTTCCATGTAGTTCTACCAATGGCGGCTCCGGGTATTATTGCTGGTTCGCTGCTAGTTTTCTTATATTCATTGGATGAATTT
>NZ_JBFTQB010000176.1:0-18685 GCF_056398785.1 Paenibacillus sp. 01T422
GCTATATGGTGAATAGTGTGATGGAATGGTGCAGTGCTGGCTTGGTAAAGTAGCTAACACCAACCCCTGACGAAGTTTACTCGTCAGGGGTTGACTTGAAGCTTCTTGGAGGCAATGTTCTTGCGATGGCTCCTTCAGAGCGGAACTACAGGCCGCTATTCCCGAGAAAATCTCAATTCCCACGTGCAGGGGGAACTACGGTTCGCTAATTTGCCGATTTCACCCGGAAAACCTGCCATGGAGGGCATATAAGACCTTGTAGTTCCGCACAGAGAGGAATTAGCTCATTTTCCTCAAAATAGCGGACTCCAGTTCCACTAGCGATGTTCTCGCTGGGGTTTTGTGAATTTGTTAGGGGCTGGTGAGGTGGCAGTTGGCTRTATKGTGAATAGTGTGCTGGAATGGTGTAGAGGTGTAGAGGTGTAGAGGTGTAGAGGTGTAGAGGTGTAGAGGTGTAGAGGTGTAGAGGTGTAGAGGTGTAGAGGTGTAGAGGTGTAGAGGTATAGAGGTGTAGAGGTATAGTGGTGTAATGGTGTAATGGTCTAGTACCAGATTGATAATAAACAAGACCGTCAGGGCCCAGGCCTTGGCGGTCTTGTATTTTCCTGAAAAACAACTAGTTTTCAACCGTTGGCAGCTTAAAGCTGAAGATGGAGCCAAGCCCAATCGAGCTTGTGACTTCCAGCGATCCGCCGTGATCAACGGCAATCTTTTGGCAAATGGAGAGGCCCAGACCTGTCCCATTTTCTTTGGTGGTATAGAAGGGATTGAAGATCTGCTCCATTTCGCTTGCGGACATGCCTTCGCCGGAATCTTCAATTTCAATGATCGCGAGTTCATTTTCCTGTTTTATGCGCACGTGAACATCGCCGGGATGCTTCATCGCTTCGAATGCATTTCGGATCAGATTTAACAAAACTTGTACAATTTTATCTCGATCGATGAAGATATAAAGAGCTTCTTCTGTAGCTTCAAAAATGATGGTATGCCCACGATAAAGCGCATCCGATTCCGCTAATGACAATACCCGATCTAGACACTCCGTAACGGATTCCGGCTTCATGTTGCTGATATGCGGTTTGGAGAATTGCAGGAATTCCGCGGTCAGCTCATTCATTCTTCGAATTTCACTCATAATTAATTCATGCCAAGGTTGGATATTGTATTGGCTTTTGGTCGCGATCTGCATGAAGCCTTTGATCGTTGTAAGGGGGTTCCGGATTTCATGTGCCATCCCTGCCGCTAATTCGCCGATCATCTTCATTTTCTCGGAGCGGAATAAATGCTCCTCTCGTTTGAGCCATATTTCACGTTTGCTTTTGAACAAACGCTCCTCGGCCAAAGCGATGAGTTCTTCCTTCGTTGAGGCCTCGTGAGGATGCTGGGCAAAGCTGTAAGTCACCTGAAAACCTAAAATATTCGAATCCAAGGATTCGCTAATATTAGATATAAGGTTCTCTTTGGCCGGCAAAATGATGGCAAACCGATCTCCAGCGTACCGGGACATCGCATAGGAATCATAGAATATGCTGCCCAGCAAAAGCGCAATCTGATTGAGTGTTTCGTTGCCGTTGTGTATGTTCTCGTAATTTACCGATTTGAAATCCTGGAAATCCAACAGAACTAAAATGAAGTTTAAGCGCTTAACCATCAAGCTTTCAACGGTGGTTACGTAGCCTTCGTAATTCAATAGTCCTGTCAGCGGGTCATGCGTCGTAAGATAATCATTTTCCTCGCGTAAACGTTTCTTTTCGAGAAACCGATCAAAATATAATACAGCATTAAGCACCAATTCAAATGACTGGACCAATGAAACAGGGCGAGGAATATAAACTGAATGTTGGTTAAAAAAGGGAGCTTTCCCTCGAAGGCGATGCTGAGGTAAAAAGCGCAGCCCAATGCAATGACTGAGGTGATATTTGGCGCATTCCCCATTGCTATGGATGATACCATGGTCAAGCAACAAATAAAGGGGATACCTATATGTTTGATTATCTTGATGACCAACGGTTAACACTCCCGACTCTTGTATAGAATTGGCAATCTTCATCTTATAGATTATAAACGAAGTTTGATTCAATATATGTCGGTTTATGTCACGGATTTCGTTAATTTTTGATGTTTTTTTTTAACGTTTGTATAGATTAGGAGAGAAGGGTGTCGTTTTGGGCGACACCCTGTTACCGATGATTCCGATACTCCTTGGGAGACATCTGGAATTGCTGTTTGAATACATTGGTGAAATAATTTGGCTCATCGAAGCCAATGGCACAAGCGATCTCGAATATTTTCATATCCGTGTTTCGCAGCAGCAGAGCTGCTTTGTCCATGCGCAGACGGGTCACGAAGCGGGTGAAGCTTTCGCCGGTTGCTTTTTTAAATAGTACGCTGAAATAGCTGGAGTTGAGGTGAAGATGGGTGGCCACATCCGTTAGACGGCACTCTTCGTTGTAGTGCTCCTCGATGTACTTTGTAGCTTTTTCGATGACGTTGTCGCTCTTGGACGCCTGCCAGTTATTGAACAGAAAGAGGAAGTTGTTCACCTGCACGTCTGCCCAGCGAAGGACTTCTTCGACAGTCCAATGCGCCTGCGGCATGTCGGTCGGTATTCTTGCTGTCGCTTCTTTACCATCAGGGTCGAACTGCTTCTGAATGGTTCCCAGCAATGCAATCGAGAGCGTTAGCGCCTGAATTTTCATATCTTCAGGCGGCTGCTGGGACAATTCTGTGAGCAGCTGATTCAGAAGCTGCTGCAGCGCATTCTCCTGTGCGATCAGAATGGCAGACATGAGCTTCATTTCCAGCTCATTTACTTTCGCCTGATTTAAGGAGAGTGTCATTCCCGAGCCTGTACCCGCTTCTTTATCGACCCGTTGGTCATCAGCATCCGAAGTGGTCTCACTGCTCTTGAATTGCTTATAAAATTCAGCAAGCTGCTTATAAGAGGGAGCTGCGCCCATGGCTTGAACGCTCACCCGAATGTTCAAGTACTCTAGAGAAGCATCCTGCACGGCTTGGATGAAGCTTTCGTCCGGCCCAGGCTTATCGGCGACCACGACGAAACGGTCATGTTCGACCAAGAGGAGCCTGGCATGTAGGCCAGCGCCTTTCAGCAGCTCCTCGGCGATATTGGAGAAAGCGAACTGCAGTAAGCTGAGGTCCGATTTGCCGTAATTTTTGAGGGCCAAGTCTTCACTGTTCAGCTGAAGCAGCCACAGCTCCTTCGTCAGAAGAAGCTCATCCATGTGTTTCATGGCTTCATAAGACGAAGGTAGATCTAATAAAGCAGCACGCAGCTCTTGATCCTGCTGTAATTTACGCTGTGCGAGGAGATGCTGCTGCTGAGCGTATTTCTCATAGTACCGTTCAGAGGCTTTGTTCATGACTTGCATGACGTCTTGTTCGGTGCAAGGCTTGATAAGTAGATCCAACGCCCCGAGTCTGACCGCCGCCTGGGCGTATTCAAAATTTTTGTAGCCTGTAAGGATGATCACCAGTAGGTCTGGATAATGTTTTCTCAAATGTCCTACAAATTCGATGCCATCCATGACGGGCATGCGAATATCCGTAAGCACGAGATCGGGCTTGACCCTATCTACCAATGCCAGCGCATCTTGCCCATTGCTGGCCTCCCCGACAACGTTCCAGCCAATTTGTCCTTCCTCGAACATTTTGATCAAGCCCTTACGGAAGTTGGGTTGGTCTTCAACAATCACTACGTTACCCTTCAACATGCTGGCTCAGCTCCTTTCTTGTTGGGTGATTAGGCAGGATTAGGCGCATCGTCGTTCCGCTATTCACAACACTTTCAACTTCGAGGCGGTAAGGCTGTCCGTGAACGAGCTCTAGCCGCCTAACGACACTGCGAACACCAAGGTGTTCCCGTCCATCTGAGCGCTGAGGCAGGGACGTACCTTTCGGTCCGAGCAGGATAGCGATCGCGGATTCATCCATACCGCAGCCGTTATCGGTCACCTCAATTTCCAGATGCTCAAGATGCTGGCGAGCTCGAATGACCAGGACCTTATGCGACACCTTATTTCGAAAGCCATGTACGAATACATTTTCTACGAGAGGCTGGAGAAGGAAGCGCATCATCTCGTTATCCAGCACTTGCTCATCCGCTTGAATAATCGTTTCCAATTCGGGTTCGAATAATTCGGTTTGCATCTTCACATAATTGCGAATTTGCTGGAATTCTTCCCTGACGGTTGTCAGTGTACGGACGGGCATGAGGGAGTATTTGAGCATTTCCGAAATGGTGGCGATTAAGGCAGCAGTGTCCTTTTCATTTTGCAAATAAAGTTTCCAGTAAATTTCGTTAAACATATTGTGCAGGAAATGAGGGTTCAGCTGCACCTGCAGCGCTTTAAGCTCTGCTTCTCTTTCGCTTAGCTGGGTGAGATATACCTCAGTAATCAACCTGCCGACCTGCTCAGCCATGGCATTGAAGCTCTCGCCCATATAAGCCAGTTCATCCTTGGTGCGGATTTCAATACGGGCACTGAAGTCACCGGAACGCACTTTGCGCAGTCCAAGCAATAAATCCTTGATCGGTCTCAAGAGCTTGCCTGTCGAGATGACGATGAGAATGCTCGTTAATAGAATACTGATTAAGCCAGTATAGACAATGCGCTTGGATAAATTTTTATTTTTAACTTGAATGTCGGATAGGGAGGTTGAGCTGACAAGCTTGAAGGAGATCGCTTTGGATATTCCCTGTACATACAGATGATTGTTCATCACCCGAGTTTCGTTCATATCCATTAGCAGCTGCGCTTTCTCAGCTGTTTCATGCGTGGAATTACTATACAGCAATTCCTTGTTAGCGTTGTACAAATAGACTTCGCCTGTGCCGTCTTTGGTTAATTCCTTTAATATTCCAGCAAAAAATGATTCATCCACAGCCATCACGAGAACACCGTATGTTTGCAGCGCGCTATTTTTCATTAATCTAGCGATAATAATGGTTTGCCTGAAACCACTCGGTTCAATGGAGCTAGGCAGAGGCATGCTCATCCAGGCTAAGTTCCCATAGGTGTCGCTTAGTTTGGATTGGATCGTTTGAAAGGTTGGGGCATCCAAGTTTTTGATCGCAGAAGTCGTATAACTGAAATAGGAAGGATTGCCGTTTAAGTCATACAGATACATGCCTGTAATATAAGGCGCGTCTGATTTAATTTGGAAAATCTGCTCTTCAATTTGTTTTTTATCATAATACAGATTAAAGGCATCGGAATCCTCTTGTGAGTTGATTCGTTTGATGAGCATTTCAATTTGCGGATTGAATACCACGGTTTGGGAGACGCGTACAATCTCCTGAACTTTCATCTCAATTTTGGCCAAAGCCTCTTCATTCGTCCGGGAGAATTGCTTGCTGATCTCCTCTTCAAACAATTTCAGATTATACTGATAAGTCAAATAACCGGTAATCCCGAAGGCAAGTAAAATGATGGCGGACAGGCTAATAATTAATCTGATCCTGAAGCTCCGGTTGATTCCAATGAGTAGTTGTCGCCAGATTTGCATCTCAGATTCCCCAATTTGCTTATAGTTTGCAAGCCATAACGTTGCTGAGGACATTATACAATATTTTTTTCATATAATAATCGCTTCCATCCATTACCTAATGAATTTATAGAATCTTCTATAATTTTTTAAGGGTTTTGATACACCAACCCGGGTATGATAGGATTCATACCAAAGAAATTAGGGAGTGAGCAAGCATGAGCAGTCGAATCGAAGAACCTCCTGTCACTTTATCATCTATGAACCTGCACAAGACAGCTTCTCTAAAACGGAGCAGGCGATTAAAACAAAACATTCCTTTGTTCATCATGTTAATTCCAGTTATCGCTTATTATGTGTTATTCAAATATTGGCCTATGGGCGGACTTGTTATCGCTTTCAAAACTTATAATTTTGCGGATGGCATATGGAATAGCCCTTGGGTGGGGTTGAAGAATTTTAACCTTTTGTTTTCCAGCTCCAATACGCTCCAAATCATTTGGAATACGTTCTGGCTGAGCTTTCTAAGCTTACCATCATCTACTTGGCTGCTCTAACGACGATTGATCCTTCGCTTTATGAATCAGCCTGTATAGATGGAGCTACGAAGTGGCGTCAGATGTGGCACGTAACGCTCCCCGGCATTCGGCACACCATTATATTATTGCTGATATTAGCCATGGGGAAGATTATGGAAGTAGGATTTGATCAGGTGTATAACTTACAGAACGCTGCGGTTGCGGACGTGTCGGAGGTTATCAGTACTTACATTTATAAAATAGGATTAGGCAGCTCTCAATTTAGCTTGACGACGGCCATGGGACTATTCGAATCGGTCATTAGCTGCAGCCTCGTGCTGATCGCAAATCAGATTGCCAAAAAATTCGATCAAGCTTTGTTCTAGAGAGGAGGACATGTATTGAAAGCGACAAGAGGAGAAAAGCTTTTCTATACGGTCAATTACGTGCTGCTTGCACTCATTGCCTTAACTTGCATCCTGCCATTTATTCATATCATAGCGCTATCACTGAGCGATCGGTCATCTGTAGATTCAGGTCACGTCTTCTTCTGGCCGATAGGGCTGCAGTTCACAGCCTACAAAATTTTCTTCATCGCGAGTCCAGCTTTTAATGCTTTCAAAAATAGCGTGTTCATTACCGTAGTCGGCGTGGTATTAAGTTTACTCGGCACTATTTTAGCCGCCTACCCGTTGTCCAGATCCTATTTATTCGCTCGTCGTTATCTGGTTCTCGGTATGGTATTTACGATGTTATTCGCTGGAGGATTAATTCCAACCTATCTCGTGGTAAAAAATATGYATCTTATCGACTCCTACTGGTCCTTATGGTTGACAGGATTCATTAGCACTTACAATATGCTGCTGATGAAAAGCTATTTTGAGAACATTCCGTATGAAGTACAGGAAGCTGCGCGAATTGACGGATGTAGTGATACCGCACTGCTCATTCGAGTTATCTTACCGTTATCCTTGCCGATGTTGGCGACTTTGGCGTTATTTTATGGCATTAACTATTGGAACGCGTTCATGAGTGTGCTGATGTATATCAATAAGAGCGACATGATGAATCTAACTGTCGTTGTGCAAGCCATGCTGCAAAAGAATGATCTATTGAATTCTCCTTCCCTGAATAGTGAGGAGCAAGCAGCGGTTGCTACAGAGATGGTGAAAGCTGTGGGTGTTGTTGTGATGGTTGTGCCTATGCTGGTGATTTATCCTTTCTTGCAGAAGTATTTCGTCAAAGGTGTCATGCTTGGATCCGTTAAAGGTTAATATCGTTGGTGTTCCCGTTTAACAAAACGTCACTATAAAATTTCGCAGGGGGAAAATGCGTATGAAAAACATGAGATTGTGGCTTGGAATGACCGTAGGGGTTGTTGCACTTGGAGCAACGTTAGTTGGCTGCAGCAGTGACAAAAAAGAAGGAACAGCACCAACGACGACCAGCAAACAAGGTGAGGAGAAGCCAGCCAAGCGTGGGGATGTGACGGTATCCATGTACGATCGTGGCGCCGTTCCTGCATCGGAAGGTTCGTATGAAGAGAATCGCTGGAGCAAATGGATCAACCAGAACGGGCCGGTAAACGTGAAGTATGTTCCTATTCTGCGCAGTGATTCAACGAAAAAGTTGAACGTTCTGTTTGCATCGGGTTCTGCTCCGGATATCGTCAACGAATACACGACACCGTTTCGAGGTAGTTTGTATGATCAAAAGCAGCTGCTTCCTATTGATAACATTTTACAATACATGCCTGAATACCAGAAGCTGCTGACGCAATATCCTCAGTTGAAAAAAGCGGGGACGAAGCCCGATGGCAAGCTGTACGAAATCGGTAAGGTCAAAGAAGCGGTTCCTGCTCATATTTTGCTCATACGGACAGATTGGTTGAAGAAATTAAATCTTGCTATGCCGACTACAACGGATGAATTATTGAATGTGGCTAAAGCATTTGCCGATCAAGACCCTGATGGTAATGGTAAAAAGGATACATATGGCCTCAATATGAGCACATATTCCGAGCAAGCGATCAATGAGATGTTTGGTGAGAGCTCATCTAGTTCGCTGCTGGCATGGGATCTTAAGGATGGCAAAGTTGTCCGTGCGTGGGATAAAGAGCTTGCATCTCTCGCATTCAAGAAGCGTCTCTATGATGAAGGCTTGATCGATAAAGACTATATCAACGATAAAGACGGTGCCAAGGCGAAACAGGACTTTCTCAATGGAAAGATCGGCATTTACGTGAAGTTTACTGGAGGTTGGTATGACTTTGTCATGAATGACCTGACGACTTTGCAGAAAAATGCGCCTGGGGCGGGCGTAGCACCACTAGGTTATCCGAAATCACCGCTGGGGACATTTACAGGTGCAATCGATAATCCTGTTCAGATGACGACAGTCGTGAATGCCAAAGCGAAAGATCCGGAAGCCGTTGGCCGCTATCTTGATTTTATTATGAAGCCGGAAACCGCTAATAAGATTGTCAATGGAGACGAAGGCACTCACTGGAAGAAAGCTCCTAATGGTTGTCCACAAGCGATAGATCCTGCTAAGTCCAAAAATGAAGTCGGCTACGCGTATGACTATACCATGTTCTTCTCATCGGGCGTAGATAAATGTACGTATGTTCTGAATGGTTTCAATGCGGAAGTGCCAGCACAAAAAGCGGGTATGGATATGTATAAAGAGGTTCAGAAGCTCTATTTTGACCCGCAAAGGGAATATCCAGGGATTACTTTAGGTGACCACATGCCTGTGTATAGTGCAGATCTTCAAGTGATTAATACAACGATTCTGAAAGAAAAAGGCGACTTATTCGTTAAAGCCATTCTAAGCGGCGCTAAATACACGCCAGAGCAAGCGATTAAAGACTCGCAAGCAGCTTGGGCCAAAGCTGGCGGTCAACAGCTCGAGGATTTCATGAATAAGTGGTATCAAGAGAATAAAGATACAGCTTTCCTGGCTAAGGATGCCATGATTATCGCGAAACAACAAATGGAAACTGTAAAATAGCGATTAGGCTGCCTACGTTTTTATTGCCGCGGCTGTACACGGGTTTTACCCAAAGTAGAAAGGCCAGTTCATCCCCTACTTCTGGAAGGCTCATTCGGTCGATGGAGTACGCCAATCGGTATGGAGCCAAAGCCGTGGTCGTGCATCCTGGTGAAGTGCCTTTTGCGTACAATATTGATCTGGATTTGAAGAAGTTCTATCAGGATCACGGGAGGGCGTCGGCGGAGTATCAAGCACTGTGGCAGAACATGCTGGAGAGGCGCGAGAAGCTTAGTCCGCGGTATACGAAACGGATTCAAGACAGCTTGGACGAAGTGAGTGACTATGCAGCGAAAAAAGGATGGGATATCGCGATTGGCATCGAAACACGCTCGAGATCGTATCAGATGCCGACGCTGATGGAGGCCAAAACGATTTGCGATCATTTGGAGGGCAGCCCTGTTCGTCTTTGGTACGATATCGGTCATGCTATGATGATGGATCGAATGGGATTGTACGATAATCTGAAAGAGCTGGAGGAAGTTAAGCGCTATATTTATGGTGTACATATTCATGAAACACTTGGGCTTTCCGACCATTGGTGTCCCTATGTACATAGTAAAGATCCACATTACTTTGATCATTTCCTTGAAGCTATCGACATGGCTAAGGTTAAAGTGTACGAGTTGAAGGCTGTCTGCCAGCCGGATGAGATCGAGGAGAGCCACAGTCTTATCACAAGTAAAATAGCAGCTAGGAAAGGGCAATAGGTGATACATATGGACTTTATATATAAGCAGTTAGTGGAAAATAATGACGATCTGGCGGCATCTGCGCTAGGCAATCAGGTACTAGATCCAGCATCCAAGTATTACGGCGGCGTGAAAGACGAGACGGGCATTGCGCGCGCAAGCCATCACAGTACGCCTGTTTATATAGCTGCATGGGCAACGGCTTTGGTGAATCCTGACTCCAGATTCTACCACAGTGAGTCATTAGCAGCTTCCTTGGGGCTAGCAGCATCTTTCATGCTGAATAGGCAGCATACGGACGGGACGATTTCGCTGGGTTCAACCAATTATAACTCACCTCCTGACACCGGCTTCGTGATTGGCGGGGTCGCGCAGATATATCAACTGCTCGCAGGTCATGATTGRTCGGTCCTACAGCCGATAGCAGCCAAATTAAAGCTATTTCTGGAACGAACGATACCAGCCATGCTGACAGGTGGCTGCCATACGCCGAATCATCGCTGGGTTCTTACGGCCGCATTAGCCCAACTGTATGACATTTTCAAGAGGCCGGAGCTCCTTGCGCGAGCGGATGAATGGCTGGCTGAAGGTCTAGATATTACGGCAGATGGTGAATGGACCGAGCGGAGCAATGGAATTTACAATGCCGTCAGTAATGTTGCACTGTATCATACGGCACGTGTACTGAATCGTCCTGAACTATTGGATAGCGTGCGCCTCAATCTGCGTATGATGGTCTACCTCATCCATCCGTCAGGGGAAGTAGTGACCGACTACTCGGGCCGGCAGGACTTCGGCCAAACCTATGACATGGCTACCTACTATACGATTTATCGCTTAATGGCTGCGCATGATAAGGATCCAGTTTTTGCTGCCATGTGCGATTATGCCGCTGCTTTCATCAAACGCCCTGACGGCGTAAACAATAACGCTCATCTGCACGTGCTGCTTTATCCGGAAGTAGAGGAAGCTATCCGTAATTTGGAACGCGCAGAGCTGCCCGATCACTATACTTGCATCCTTAATCAGCAGCATCCTATGAAGGATCACTTGGGCTTAATTGACGCTGTCGGCCATCATCTGAAAATTCAGCACAGCTCCATGCATCTGGCCTTCGGAGCGCCAGTCGTGCGCATTCGGGAGAAGGATAAGAGCATAACGATTATGCCGCAAACACCGTCCTTCTTCTCGCTTCGTCATGGGAAAGTAAGATTACTGGGCATTAAGCTGTCCACATCCTTCTCTCCAGGTATCGTTAAATTTGATCAGCTAACCGCTGAAGATGGCGTCTATCGACTAGGTGTTGTTATGGAAAAAGGCTACAACGGGCCAATCCCGCAGCAGCATCTTCCCCTTTCGGCGAAAGGCTCGGTAAGTCCGTGGTACTTGCTGCCACATCAGCATCGGCCGATGACGCATCTGCAAACGCATGAGCTGCAGGTTGAGATTACACCCAATGAATCCGATTGGACAATCCGCATTCATTCCGATGAACGTGAAGATATCTTTACGCAGCTAACTTTTATTCTGGGCAGTGAAGGAGAGGTAGAGGGAGAGGATCTGCACGATGCAGGAGAAGGGAAATATTTCCTCAAAAGCGGATCTGTGACCTACCGGGTAGATGAAGATCGCATTGAAATATCCTCAGGAGCTTTCGAACACTTGCTACCTATACTTCGAGAAGACCAGCACCCGGCAGGCTGCCAATATGTCCATGTGAACCTGGTGACGCCGTTCGACCGAACCTTCACGGTACGGCTGCTGTAGAAAGGATTGTGGAGAAATGACAACCTATTTCAATGAGCAAGAGAGCATCCAGTCTCGGTTGGGTCGGGACGAAAAATGCATACTAAAAGTGCTTGCTGACCGCTATATCGGGGCCAATCCTCCTGTGCCTTTTGCCTTTCGGGCGTTCAACCGGTCAGGCATTCTGCAGAATGATGAGGGCTTATTCGATCTCAATCTTCGTGATAGATTCCCAGAGGCAAGGCAGGGCCAAATTTCTTATGCTTACTCGCTTGTATGGAGTGATAGCGATCGGAATCTAGACGTATTGCTGCGTTGTTTGGGTCCTATTCAGTTTTATTTTAATGATGAGTTAACCTATCGTTCCAATGTTATGGACGAGCTGAAGCCTGATGCGACCGTCAAGTTGAACCTCAATTTCGTCAAAGGCTGGAATCGTCTTCTGATTAAAGCGAAGATGACGCCGGCGGGATTCGGATGTTTATTCGGATCAGACGAAGCAAAAGTAAGAATCCTGAATGTGCGTTCACCATTCGCTGAAAGAGCGGGGCATGCGGGATGGGTGTACTCAGCTCCAGTCGACTTCGATCTGTTCGAGGAGAGTCCGCTGCCAGCAGCGTTCTCTTCCGAGAAGGAGCAAGGAGTCACTTGGCTGCCGGCATGCGAGTGGAGCGAAGAAGAGCTAGCTTTACAGGTCTGTGAGCGCATGTTCGGCCTCCAGCCCGGAAAGCGGGCTTACGCTTGGACCCAGCTGGATGCTGTCGGCATCGGCAACGCTCCTTATGTGCTAAAGGGAAGCACAACCGGACCGCTGACCGTTTGGGTAGACGGCCATCAGGTTGCAGCGCTGAAGATGGAAGGCAGCTTCCAAGTGGACGTGCCGCTTGCATTCGGCAAACACGATGTAGTGATCCGCAGCGAGTGTGAGCTCACATCACGTTCGTGGGGCTTCGCCATACATGCGTATGCGGGCGGAGAGCAGGTGCCGTTCCATTCGCCTGTGGACGTGCATGGATCAGATGAGGCATGGCTCTATTTGGGTCCTTTTGATGCAAATGTGGAACTGAATGACAACGAGATCGCTACGACGAAGCGAATTTTTGCGAACAATTATTGGCGCTTGGACCAGCCAGAGACGTGGATTCGTCCCTATTATGAGAACGCCATGCTGAGCAATAAGTGGACGGTTGGCAATATGACCAACTTTGCTCGCTGGGATTATCCGCTGGGGGTGACCATCTACGGTCTGCTGCAAGCTGGTCGTTTACTGGAACGGCGGGATATTCTCTCGTATGCGCTGAATCATGTTCAAAGCTGTACCGATATGTTCGAGTACTCGCTATGGGATCGCGAGCAGTATGGGTTTCCGGCCATTAATCAGCAGTTGGTCATGATGAAAATGCTCGACAACTGCGGCTCGTTCGGATCTGCCATGTTGGAGTCATATAAGGAAGATAAGCATTCGGGTTACCTGCCAATTGCGGAGAGAATTGCCGACTTCATGCTTCAGCAGTTGGAGCGGAAGGAAGACGGTGCCTTCTATCGCGTGTGTCAGGATGAGTATTCGGAGAATACCATGTGGGCTGACGACCTCTACATGAGCACACCTTTCCTGTGCCGTTATGCGGCAATCACGGGAAACCGTGAAGCGCTGGATGAAGCGGCTAAACAGTTCCTTCTCTTCCGGAACTATCTGTTTATGCCGGAGCAGCGCATCATGTCCCACGTATTTGATTTCAAATACGGGATGCCGACGAATATTCCGTGGGGACGTGGCAACGGATGGACCTTATTCTCCCTGACCGAGGTGCTGGAGGCCTTGCCGGCAGATCATGCGCTTCGCGCTGAGCTTGTCCGCTTCTTTAACGAGCTGTGCGCGGGTTACGCCGAGCTTCAAGCAGAGAGCGGGCTGTGGCATCAGGTGTTGAATGATCCTGACGCGTATCATGAGGCTTCTTGTACGGCGATGTTTGCGTATTCGTTTGCCAGAGGCGTCCGCTTCGGCTGGCTCACTGAGCCGCAGCAGTTCATACAGGCTGCGCTCAAAGCCTGGGATGGCTTAACGCGTTATGCCATTGACGCACAGGGTAACGTGCATGGCGTTTGCAGCGGCTCACGATATGCTTTTACAGCGGACTATTACAAGAATGATCTGCTTACCGTCACGAACGATAACCATGGGGTAGGTATTATGATGCTGGCAGGTACCGAGATCGTTAAGCTGAAGGATGGGTTAAGGGAGCTGGCAAGCAGGGGTTGAAGACAGTCAGTCACGGCGGATTTTATGTTAAAATAGTGCTATTTTTGTTTGTCGATTCCTGGTGGCGATGACCACGAATAGTTCTTTCCTCTAGTATGCGAGAGAGATTCTCTCGATATATTAGAGGTTTTTTTTGTATTTTCTACAATTTATTACATTTTACCTAATCAAATAGTGCTAAAGGTGCATAATATATGATTGTGGCAGACATTAGATTTGCTAGATTCATATAAATGTATGCGAATATACCATAACATTGCGAGGTGAGTAGGATGATGCTTCCGATTAATTCAAAGGCTAGCCAGAAAGCGATTGATGTTTTGAATTACTTGTATACGATATCAGGTTCCAAAACATTAACGGGGATTCATAACTGGCTGGAGGACCCGAATGGTTATGTCAATGAGATTAACAAGCTGTACAGTGATTACCCTGGTGTTGCCGGGTATGAAATGGGACCCATTTCAGGTCAGACAGCTGCGCAGGTCACAACTCAAAGACAGAATGTAACGAATGCAGCGAAGAAATATGTTCAAAGTGGCGGTATTGTGACCATGATTTGGCATCAGAATTATCCACTCACAACCTATACTTGGTCCAATGTCCAAAGAAGTACGACGCTTTGGGTTTGGAATGCGAATGCGCCTAAGAGTTCAGACATTAACCCTTACTTGACACATTTCGTAGGGACAAGCAAATGCGATATCTTAGGGACGGATTTATATATGTATGGGAACGAGCCATTTAAGCAGGAATATTATGAGGGTCTCGTGGCTATTTCCGGTGGAAAACCAGTTGCCGTGGCAGAAATTGGCCAATTATTCCCGAGCTCAACCTTTAATCAGCAACCCAATTGGGTATGGTTTATGGTGTGGGCGAATTATTTATACGACTATAATACCCCGGGGCAGCGAAATGCCTTATACCCGACTTCCGTAGCAAAAACGTTGAATCGAAGTGAGGTCAATATCCCCACAATACCGACTCCAGATACTCAAGCACCGACAATGCCGATGAACTTGGCGGCGTCATCCAAGACCATGACCTCTGTTACACTAACCTGGACGGCATCGACAGATAATATTGGCGTAACGGGATACGAAGTTTATGTGAATAACACAACCTTAGCGGGAACTACGACAATGACCAGCTTTACAGTCACGGGTCTAACGGCGAATACGGCGTACCGCTTTTTAGTAAAAGCAAAAGATGCTGCGGGAAATAATTCTGCTTTTACCCCACCGCTCACGGTGACAACCGATGCTATCTATACGAATTTGGTTCGTGGCATTAATTTCGGAGGGTCATCTATTACGATTGATGGACAAGGATGGCTAGCGGGAAATCATGTTCTATTAACGTATTCACCCAATGTAAAATCTTACGTTAATTCACCGGCTATTACTCCGGTTCCTGAAGTTGACATCGCTTCAAGCGCAATGCTTAATTCTAAAGTTTATGCTTCAGAATCCAGTTTTACGGTTGCTCAATCGCTGTCCAGTGGCAGTTATCAAGTGTATGTTTGGTCCATTGAAAGTTATCAAGCAAATTCATGTTCCTTCGATATGGTTCTTGAAGGTGCGCAGGTAACAACAACTCCAATCGGGATGTTAGCTCTAAACACTTGGGCCAAATATGGTCCTTACAGTGTCACCGTGAAGGACGGCGTATTAAATATGGAGATACGGCGGGTAACTGGCGATCCAGGCACGACGGGGATGGCGATCTACGCAGCTGCCGTGTAATGCCAAAAAGTCCGACATCCACTTAACGTGTGTGACGGACTTTCTGCTTTTATTGCTCTGTTAGCATGTGAAGGAATCGATAAAACGTAAATCGATACCGAAAAACATCCAGGAGAAACCATTCCAACGGAAGCCGGAAATGGAATTACGACCGACAAAAGTCGGAAAATACCAGAACTGCTGGCCATTGCTTAGCCATACATAGGTGAAGCGGAACATGCAGCGTCTAATGCCACCCGGATCTACTGCGAATGTGGAACCAGCCACAGATTGCGGCTTTTGCGGGGTATACGCAGGCGGAGCCGATGTTGGTGCTTGCTCATTGCCACCTGGCACATCTGGGCCTGGGAATCCAGGCTGCCCCGGGAATCCAGGTTGCCCTGGGAATCCGGGTTGCCCTGGGAACCCAGGTTGCCCTGGGAATCCAGGTTGCCCCGGGAATCCAGGTTGCCCCGGGAATCCGGGTTGCCCTGGGAATCCAGATTGCCCCGGGAATCCAGGTTGCCCTGGGAATCCAGATTGCCCCGGCAATCCGGGTTGCCCTGGGAATCCAGATTGCCCTGGGAATCCAGGCAAGCCGGGTAGCCCGAGCATACGTGTGTCATAGATAGGTACCCAAGCGTAGGCTTGCGGTACAGGGTAACCGTATGCATAAGGCGCGGTTTGAGGATAGGAATCAGCATACCCAGGGTCAATTTCCGGCTGCTGCAATACGTCATTGTCCCGTTCCAAATTCCGAGTCTCTTGTTTTTTGTTTGAAGTCATGGATCTAAGTTCCTCCTTAGGTAAAAGCGGATTAGTCGATACTTACTATATGCAGGAGGCTAGACGAATGTCACGGTTGGAGCTGGTCATGAGGAGAGATTTTGCCAAACTATACCAATAGTCCTAATTATATTTTGATTTATGAAGGGTCTAGTCTTTTTATCCTATTAGTAAAGGAAAAATACGGGATTTACCTCCCATGGTTGTAACCTAATTTGTCGTATATAATAGAAATTGGTTATATTTTGAAATAATTGGGGCGGGGTTAATTGAGAGAACTTACGGGGAAAATGTTGAAATACGATGTAACAACGAGCTATGGACTTGTATTAGCGCCAAGCTTAACCGTTCTAACGGCAGAACACTTAGATTTATTCAGACAGCATCGTATTGACTTCATGGACATTATTACGACAAGTCCCCAAGAGCAACTGGAACAAGAACTAGTAGTCACCGACTCCCAAGCTTCTTCAGAAATTTTAGTACAGAAAGCTTCTCTGTTCGCCAAACAATTATTCGAGCAAATGGAATCAGAGAAAAAAATCCCTTTGTACGAAATTAGAAATCAACTCATTCCTATTGTGCAGCAAGCTGCCGAACATCCTGATTTATTTGAACTCCTTGAAGCTGTTAAGGCCAAAGATGAGTATACACATCAGCATAATGTTGGAGTAGGCATACTTTCGACATTAATTGGAAAATGGCTTAAGATGGAAGATAAAGAGGTAGCATTATTGACGCTAGCAGCTACCCTGCATGATGTCGGTAAAATTAAAATATCGCAAGACATTCTCCAAAAACCGGGGAAATTAACAAAAGAAGAATTCAACGAAATGAAACAGCATACGATTCGAGGCTATAACATGCTCAGGGAGACAGTTGGAGTCAACTACCGAGTATCACTTGTCGCCTTGCAGCACCATGAACGAGCAGATGGAAGTGGATATCCTATGGGGTTAAAAGATAGCCAAATCGATCGTTTGAGCCGTATTGTTGCCGTCGCCGATGTGTTCCATGCCATGTCCTCGAATAGACCTTATCAAGACATGATGCCCTTCTACGAAGTCGTGCGACAGATGCGCGCAGGTCTTTTTGGAGAGTTGGACCCGCATATCGTATCTGTGTTCCTAAGAAATATGATTCGAAGCTTAGTTGGCAGGAAAGTAAAATTGACGGATGGTCGATGGGCGGAAGTCGTCTATATCGCCGAAAGCTGTTGCATCAGCGAGAAAACGGTCAAGATTCACTTAGCGAATATTATGAGTAAAATTGGAATCGGCTCGATGCGCCGGCTGTTGGCATTACTTTTGCAGCAAGCATTGATGGTTTCAGGACTTAAAGGTGAGAAGAATTTAGTGAAATCTGTGGGAATGAATTAAACAAAAAGAGAAGGCCTTTCGAGGTACTTTTCTTTTTTTTATGGGCATTTTTCATGATACAATTTGGAACTTAAAAATGGAATATTTTGTTGACATGATACGAAAAGTATCTTAAAGTAGTAATAGAATTAAGATACAAATAGTATCATTCTTTATTTGAAAAGATGACTTCTCACGGAGGGGAAACATGGAAATTAATTTAAAAGAATATTTGATGATTATAAAGAAGCGTTGGTGGCTAATTGCTTTAATTGTATTTGGTTGTACCCTTTTTACAGCCATGTATACGACAGCCAATTATGTTCCAATTTATCAGGCTTCAACCAAATTGATTGTGAATAAGACATTCGAGCAGGRTCAACTTGGCAAGGAGCAAATCGATTATGGAGCAATTAGTGTTAATATGGCCCTCATTAATACCTACAAAGAGATCATTAGAACCCCAGCGATTATGGATAAAGTCGTACAACGATACCCTGACTTGAATGTTTCTACCGATCAATTAATTTCTATTGTGAATGTGTCGAATCTCAATGAAACGCAAGTGATGTCGATTACGGCTCGACATTTTTCACATGATAAAGCCGTGAAGATTGCGAATGCGGTATCAGATGTCTTCCAAACAGAGATCCCCAAAATTATGAAGGTCGATAATATCACCATTCTGAATAGAGCCAAAGTTCAGGACAATCCTACACCCGTGAATCAAAGGTCGAATCAATATATCATTCTCAGTTTTGTTGCATCGCTCGCTGTTACAATTGGTATCATTCTTCTGCTGGATGCTTTGGATGATACATTGAAAACGGACGAGGATGTTCGAGAAGCTTTTGAACTCTCAACCTTAGCCTACATACCGAAGGTGAAAACCAAAGCTCTAAGGACGGCGCAGAAAAATAAATCCAGAAAAAAAGTAGAGGATATTGCATATGCCAAAACTATCCACTGATGCTTCCATAATGATGCAAAAGAATCCCAATTCGCCTTCATCAGAAGCTTATAGATCCCTTAGATTTAATAT
>NZ_JBFTQB010000177.1:0-8672 GCF_056398785.1 Paenibacillus sp. 01T422
GCATTTACCTAAGGAACAACAGAAGAAAGCTTTATTCTACGGACTCATCGGTGCTTACATCTTTAGATTTGTAGCTATTGGTGTGGGGACATTCCTAGTTCAAATTACTTGGATTAAAGTACTTGGTGGTGTATATCTCCTCTGGATTGCGATCAGTAATCTCTTCTTCAAGAAACATGAAGAGGATGAGAATGGTGAAATGAAGAGCAAAGGTCTTTCCTTCTGGCGCACGGTATTAGCGGTAGAAGTAATGGATATTGCATTTAGTGTGGATAGCGTGCTTGCTGCTTTTGGTGTCAGTGAAAAGGTCTGGGTATTGTTCCTCGGAGGTATCTTGGGCGTACTCATGATGAGAGGCGTGGCACAAGTCTTCTTGAAATTAATTGATAAAATTCCGGAATTGGAAAAAACAGCGTTCATTCTTATTATCGTTATCGGTCTTAAGATGATCGCCGGAGCATTTGGCTTCGAAATCTCTCATGTTCTCTTCTTCTCCGTGATTATTGTTCTGTTTGGCGGTACTATTGTTCTCAGCCTACTGCGCAATAAGAACAAATCGGAATCTCATAATTAAAAAGAGGGCATAATTGAAACTGTGCATCATATCTTTGAATAAGATGATATTAAATCATTCAAAGAAGGTGCACAGCATGATAATAGGCGGGTTTATACTCTTTGGAATTATTCTCGTAGTCATTGTCGTCGCAGCCTCTGAAAAAGCGGAATCTGTCTCCAAATTTATCGATAAATAGACACCTCTGAAACCTGTAAAGGTTTCTTTTTTTTGATTCGATTTGGTAGAATATAAAGATAGAGTTGAAAAGATGGCAGTTAAGAAAAAAGGAGCTGTAACATGCTGCAATTAAGCGATAGTCAGCTTGCAACAATGTGGACTCAAGGGGACTCCAAAGCGTTTAGCCGACTTCTTGAGCTGTATAAGGACAAAATTTACCGATTAGCCTATCGAATGCTGCGCAACAAATCGGATTCGGAGGATGTCGTACAAGAGACGTTTCTACGGGCGTATCAGCACTCCCATCGCTTTGACGCAAGCAAGAATTTCTCTACTTGGATTTTTAGCATTGGGAAAAATGTAGCCATTGATTTTTTGCGTAAAAAGAAGTCGGAGTTATCCATGGATACGAATCCAAATCCGTTTCAAGATGCGATGCCTTTCTATGATAAGCTGACTAGCTTTGAGAAAACACCTGAACTTCAATTAATTGAGCAAGAAACAGCTGAGCAAGTAGAGCTAATGATACGCGAACTACCAGATAAATATAAAACGCTGATCGTGTATAAATACTTTTTAGATATGTCTTTAGAAGATATCAGCAAAGAAGTGAACTTACCTGTTACGACGATCAAAACAAGGCTTTTTCGCGGCCGAAATTTCATTAAGCGCAAATGGGGTTCACTGTTCTTCATGCTGCAAAGCCTGACATCGGTTATTATTTTTTAAACATATCATTCTAGCAGACAGAGGAGCATCCTAATGAGCACTTCCAAAATTGAAGCACCAAAGATGCCGAAAGTGTTGCCTTCGATATCACTACCTGATGAGGGGATGGACTCGGAAGATAGTTTCCATACGGGAATTATAAGCGATTGTACAATTGATAATCAGAAAGCGTCGAAAGTTGCTTTTGATAAAATTATTTTTCGAAATGTCACGTTCACGCGAATTGCAATGAAAGATATTGAATTGACGGATGTAATCTTCGAAAGATGTGATTTATCAAACGTAGATTTTGGAGAAGCAACGATTCACAGAACTGAATTTAGAAATTGTAAGATTATCGGGATGGATATGACTGGAGCAACGATTCGCAATGTGCTATTCGATACTTGTTTAGGGGATTATGTTAATTTCCGGATGGCTAATTGCAGACAAGTTACTTTCCAAGAGTGTTCGCTCTTAAGTGCCGATTTCTATGAGACAACACTGCAGAAGATGTATTTTGAAGAATGTAAGCTGGATCGAGCTCAGTTCACGGGGGCTAAGTTGGCAGGAATTGATCTTAGTTCCTGTGATTTCACAAGTCTAGGCGTAGGTGTAGAAGAATTGCGCGGCTGCATCATTTCTAGAGGTYAAGCTTCCGTATTTGCAAGTCTTTTTGGGCTTATACTAAAGGAATAAAGGGTTCAGTGAAATGAGGGGCAACTGTGAAATTTGGTTTTGATATTGATGATACACTCATTAATTTAAGAGAGCATGCTTTTCATATCTATAATCGCAGGTTGAATCAAAATATCGGTTTAGACGTGTTTCAGGCTTTGACTACGATGGAGATTCATGATGCTTTCGGGTTGACGAAAGAAGAGGGAGGGAAGCTCTGGCTGAGCCTCCGCGATGATATTTATTACTYAGACTGCGCTCCATTCCCGCATGCACGAGAGATCTTACATGAGTTAGTTAAGCAGGGTCATGAGGTTTACTATATTACGGCAAGAGCGAAAGAGCATACGGAACGGACGCGTGAGTGGCTTGTTCAGAATGGGTTTCCCGTCGAGGAAGACCATTTCTATTGCGGAATGAGTGATTCCGAGAAAGTACATATTATTGAAGATTTGAAACTGGATTATTATTTTGACGATAAGCCGAAAGTTCTCGAGACCTTATCTCAATTGCCAGTGAAAGCCTATGTCAAAGACCGATCCTACAATCAGCATCTCAATTTGCCGCGGATAACTTCTTGGGATCAGTTGTGGGAAGAGCTGAAATCATAGCAAGCGGTATAGTTACAAATTGACTGCATCACCTGGTTGTAAGGAAAGTAAATGTTCGATACCTTCAGATGCTAGCTGCTTAAGCAGGGCATCTGTTTCTTTTTTTGGTGCATGGACCAGAAGTTTATATGGGCTGTTCAACGATTGAGTCATTTTGCGTACATCTGGTAATCCTTGATGGATTTTGTATCGAACCATTCTTAATTGACAGCCGCGCTCTTCTTCGCTCATCGCTAGAAGTCGCTGTGCTCTTGTTCCCATAGCGACGTGTCCGGTTAAGAGAATGCAATTCGTAATTTTTGTACGAAGCTGCTCGTAGTACCATTGGGATTTGGGAGATTGCATCATCCCATCACTCGTGAACCAGATAGCTGCCCGTGAATTGGCCATATCCTCATGTAATAATCGCTTTCGCTGATCCTCATTCTGGATTACTTCAAAGCATTCGTTATTCAATGCCTCCGTGAGACTACGTTCCATGCCTGGTTTCAGCCAACTGGGGTGCTGGAGCATTAGCTCCATGGCTTGAATGAGCTCTGCTTCGGCACGTATGGGCGTTTCTGGGAAACGCTGACGCAGAAGCAAGAGCAGATCTTGTCCTCTCCCGCAAACAGGAACAGGCAGCAGAAGCTGACCACCTTCATCTATAATTTCCTCAGCCGTAATGAAAAGCTTTTCCAGCTTCTCGTTTTGATACTCGGCATCGGTACTATAGGCAGCATCAATAATCACAGCATCTAGAGGTATGCTTCCATTAATGATGTCCTCTGGTACATCCGTACCCAGCAACAGGGAATCCTCACTGTAATCTCCGGAAAAGAACAATCGCTTCCCATCGATTTCCAGTAGCATCCATATCGAACCTAGCATATGTCCACTGCGCCCCCAACACATGCGAAGYGTTGGAGAGAGTTCAATCCACTGCTGAGGCGGAGCTATATCTTCGATGAAAGCGTATTGGACACGAGCGATATCCGTTTCATCATAGGGCAGCTCTCCACCTTGCTGTTTGACGTGTTTCTCCCAAGCTGCATAATAACCAGGAAGCTGTTGTGCGGTCAGTCGGGTCGTCCATACCTTGCCGGAATAACCTAGCTTGTATAACCAAGGGATGGCGATCGAGTGATCCTCATGCGCATGAGAAAGAAAAACAGCGCCCAAGTCAGCAACTTTGATCGGATCGAGCTGGGGGTATTCCCCGCATCCTTCGCGTTTAACTCCACAATCGAGCAAAATCGATGTTTGTTCATTACCTATCCAATAACAGGAGCGGCCGTGTTCGCCAGCGCCGCCCCAAACGTTCAATTGCATCATTCCACATTCCACTTTCTGTTCGTATTCATGTTGTTCACGATAAGCAGCAGCACTGTTGTGAGACCGACGGAAACGACGGCCATCGCCATGCCGAGCGAAATTTGACCTTGTTCAAATTGAGCAAAAATATAGGTGGCCGACGTTTGCATCGACGGCGGAAGCACCATCAGCGAGGCGACAAGCTCCCTGAGCGAGATGGTGAAGGTCATCATCCAGCCGGCAATAATACCCGGCAGGAGCAGTGGCAGGACAATACGTCGGAACACGTACAAGGGTTGCCCGCCGAAGACTTGCCCGGCTTGCCGCAAGGATTCGTCCAGCTGGCCGTTACGTGCCTTGACGTATTGCACGGTATACGGCAGGAAGAACACCACGTAAGTGAGGACGACCATGCCGTAGGTGTTGTAGAGATGCAGCGGCATCCATGGCGCATTCCATAACATAATGAGTCCAACGACGAGGACCATATCCGGCACTGTGTTCGGCAGCAGGCTGAACATATCCGTTATGCGCTGCGGCAGCCGCTTGGCGCGGCCGATCGTTAAGGCGAACCAAGTGCCAAGCGCGGCTGCTAAGCATGCGGCGAGCAGGGCGAGCCCGAGGCTGTTCAGCAGCGCTTTCATGCTCGGTGAGCCCCACTGCAGCAGCTCGCCGTAATGAAGCAGCGTCAGATTACTCCAGGCCAGCCCGCCTCCCCTGAGCTTCATCAGCGAGGCTGAAATGATGGAGAAATACGGGATGCCGATGGATGCGGCGAGTAATAGAGCCACATAAAGCCAGGCTAACGTTTTCTGCCAGCCGAGATAGAAGGCGACTTTGTCACGAGTGCCCTTGCCACCGACAAGGTTATAAGAATTCCGGCGGACTACTACGGACTGTATGTACCAAAGCACAAGGCAGGCCAGCAACAGTAGGGAAGCCAGCGATGTTGCTTTACCAAAGTCGACAGGCCAACTGGAGATAGAAGCTTGGATTTCGGTGGTTAACACGAAATACCCGATGCGCCGGCCGAATGTTGCCGGCGTGCCGAATTCAGCTAATGTTTTGACGAAGATGAGCAGAGCGCCCATGACATAGCTAGAGAACACAAGCGGCAGCATGACGCGGCGAAATGAGTAGAGAAAGCTCGCCCCGTGAACAGCGGCAGCTTCTTCTTTGTTGCTGCCTACTTGAAGAATCGCATTGCGTAAAATTAAATACAGAAACGGAAACAAATGAAGGCTCATGATCGTAATCATTCCAAATAAGCTGAAGAAATGGCTGCTGATCCATTGCGCCCCTGGGAAAAATTGCTCGAGATATCCACGAGGCTGCATAAATAAAATCCATCCCATGGAGCCAATATACGGCGGAGTCATGAAAGGAATGAGCAGCACAATATCTAGCCAGCGATGCTTGCGAAGCGGCGTTTTGGCCATGATCCAAGCTAACGGCAGTGCAAGCAGCGTACAACCAACAACGACCCAAATGCCGAGCATTAAAGAGTGACTGAATACACCAGTAAGATCTTTCTCCAATACAACTCGAATGGGTGCCAATAAATCGAGCGAACCCTTCACCCAAATACTTTTGAAAGATACAAATAAAAGAGGAAGGACGACCAGCATTGCTAGAAGCAGCAATGCCAGAAACGTCCCCGTACGTTTGAATATCATTTAATCGTCATCCCCGTCCGGAGCTTACTTTTTGAACAATTGCGTGAATTTCTGTGTCACACCGGCTTGATTATCATTCATCCAATTCCAGTCAACTTTAATTGTAGGAATGTCTTTTGCACTTACTCTTCCTTGTACTTGGATATCGCTGCGTCCAGAAAGTAGGTAGGCGTCAGTAACCATTTTTTGGGCTTCGTCAGAAAGTAGATATTCAATAAATGCCTTAGAACTATCAACATTTTTGCTCGACTTCATAATCATGGCAGGTCGAGGTGAAATAACAGTTCCACTTGCTGGATAAATTAAATCAATTGGCTCGCCTTTTGCTTTGGAAGCATATGTCATGTAGTCAACACTAGCCATTACGATGCTTTTAGCACCCGAAATAACAGGATCCATTGCTTCTTGGTTTGCTCCTGCAATAATAGCGCCATTCGCTTTCACTTTACCAAACAAGTCCCAAGCGGAATCGCCGTTTTTATTAGCGTAGCCGGTCATGAAATCAAGTGCAGAACCAGATTGAGCAGGATCCGGAATATTCACTTTATCTTTCCATTCTGGATTGGTTAGATCGCTCCACTCTTTTGGAGGGTTGGTAACGGTTTTGGTGTTGTAAGCAATACCTAATGCAGATAGGCTGTAGCTGAAATAATTTCCATCTTTATCGGAATAATCAGTGATCAGCTTGTCGGCATTTTTAGCTTCTTTGAAAGGAAGTGTTAATCCACTTTTTGTCATACCAATAGCTGAAGGGAGGGAAGCTAATACAACTACGTCTACAACTGGATTTGCTTTCTCAGCTTCCATACGAGCTAAGATCTTGCCTGTTGTGCCTTGGAACATTTCAACTTCCACACCTGTTTTAGCTTGAAAGCCTTTTTGGATTTTTGTAGCGAGATCAGCCGGTCCAGCGCTGTATACAACAATTTTTCCACTAAGCTTTTTAGCTTCAGGCGTTGGTGCCACTGTAGCAGCAGCCGTTGAAGCTGCTGGTGCAGCTGGAGTAGCTGTAGATGGGCTTGAATTGGATGTCTTACTGGCTGTGCCACAACCTGTTAAGCCAACACCTAATAGAACGGACATCAAAGCTATGGTACTCACTTGAAGGTTTTTCTTCATTTTCGTTTTCATTTTACATACACCCTCTCAATTTGTTTAATTACAACTCACTACAACTGATGAATCTGCTCTTTTGAAATATAAAGGTTTACATTTTCACCTATAGCCAAACGTGATGGATGATAGGCCATCCAAACATCTTTCTCACCAATGTCTACACTAATTTCATAACGCTCGCCGATATAGCTGACTGCTTGTACTTCCCCTGAATACATAAGGTCTTGCTCCGTCAAGCGTTCCCAACGGATATGCTCAGGGCGAATGAGCCGCTTGTCTGTCTCCAGCCAATTGGTTTTACCAATAAAACGGGCTGTAAACGGGTGGGTAGGCTTGCGATAGATAGCCTCAGGTGTGTCTTTTTGTAAAATGACCCCGCTTTGCATAACGACAATTTCATCTGACATGGACATGGCTTCGATCTGGTCGTGCGTCACATATATGGCCGTGAAGCCAATATTTCGCACCAGATTCATAAGTTCGATACGCATTTCTTCGCGTAATAGAGCGTCCAAAGCACTCATGGGCTCATCGAATAAGACAAGCTGTGGACGGACCACAATAGCCCGAGCAAGTGCGACTCGCTGTTGCTGACCGCCTGACAGTTGATGGGGATATCGCTTCTCCATTCCGAGCAGTTGAACCAGATCAATAGCTTCCATTGCACGTTGACGCCAATTTGTTGTATCGCCTTTTGCCTTGAGCCCGAAAGCAACATTCTCCAAGACCGTCAAATGCGGCCAAAGGGCAAAATCTTGAAACACCATACCAAAATCTCGTTGATGAACGGGGCGGTTAATTCTGCGGTTCTTGGAGAAGAGACACACATCTCCCAAATGAATCTCGCCTTGATCAGGAGATTCGAGACCTGCAATGATTCGGAGTAATGTTGTCTTACCGCACCCAGATGGTCCTAACAAAGTTGTGAATTTCCCTTTGGTAAGGGTTAGTTGAATGTCCTTGAGCGCCGGCGAGGCACCGAAGGATTTGTTAATACCTTGAAGTTGTAAAGTCATCTCAAGCTTCCTTCCGTTCTTAGGAACAATCTAAGTTTAGGCGAGCAAAATCAGCGGAGTGTCAACGTAAGGTAAATCTATTGTTAAGTTTTTGTTGGGAAACTATTATTCTCCATAGATTTTTTCTATAATGGTTTTGCGAGCAATGAATGATAAGGAGAATCTTACAATGAACTGGAATCTAATTAAGCTGCAAATCGTTGAATTAATAGATAAACACAAACGAATTACCACAGTTGCCGATCAATTAGGGTTGAAGCAGCCGACAGTTTCCTTCCATATGAAAAGTATGGAGCAAGAGTTGGGCGTGGGATTATTTTATTCAAAAGCAGGGAAAGTGCATTTGACAGAAGCCGGACAATCCTTGAACCACTATGCGAAGAAGATTAATGCACTAGCTCAAGAAGCGGAGCGAGTTGTGAAGGAATTCGATGAAAGAGGGAGTGGACACTTGAAAATTGGAGCAAGCTATGTGCCTGGCACATATGTGCTTCCAAGCATTTTGAGTGGATTCTCTAAACTTTATCCACAAATTTCGATTTCTCTCACGATCAGGACCTCTCCTGTCATTCAGGAAATGCTCTTGAATCATGAAATCGATATTGGCATAATGTCGGCGGAACCGTTCCAATGGGCGCCACTGATTGGAGAAACGTTATGTGAAGACGAGTTGGTCTTCTTTTTTAACCCGAAACATCGTTTGGCAAGACAAGCTAATCTCCATCCAGAGGTGCTAAAGGACGTTCCTTTTATTTTGCATGGACAAGAGTCTAGTACGCGTACCATGACATTGAAATGGGCCAAAAGCTTAGGCATTGAACTCAAACCCGTCATGGAGATG